>CAJXXO010000011.1 GCA_913062655.1 uncultured Bacteroidota bacterium
TATCGTCTTCCAGCGGGTGTCCAGGTAGGTCGGCAGGCCATCGGGGTAGGTCAGGGTGTCTACCTCTGCCGCGGCAAAGGTGTCGTCACCGCCCTGCTTGCGCCACTGCACCATACACGGGTAGGTGGTGGCCTCCTCAAATACCGGCAGGTCGCCAAAGTCAATGATGTGGTCTATAGCCCACTGCTTCACGTAGTCGCGCATGGCCTTGCCGTAGCCGGCCCGCATCCACTTGTTGGGAATAATGAAGGCAAACACGCCCCCGGTGCGCAGCAGTTGCATGGCCCGCTCTACAAAGTACACGTACAGGTCAGCCGTGCCTGCATAGGTGGTGTAGTGCTGCTGCAGGTGGGGCTTGAGTGCGCTCAGCTCCTCTTGCCGGATGTAGGGCGGGTTACCAAGAATCACATCAAAGCCTACAAACTCACCCTCATCATTGAGCACTTCAGGAAACTCAAACCGCCACTCGAAGGCTTGCTGGTAGATCACATTTTGCTGTATGGCTTCTATCTGCTCTTCATAGCGGGCTATGTCTTTGGCCAGTTGCTCCACCTGCTGCTGGAAGACTTGCTTCTCCTTGTCCGTCATGTCAAACAGTTGCCGCTGTGTGGTGAGTGTCACCATCTGGCCCTCGGCTTTTTTCAGCTTCATCACCAGTGGATCGTTGCGGGTGATTTCGCTACGGAAGTCGCCCTTGATGGTGTTGGTAAGCGCCAGGAATTCACGTTTGTCATTCTTGTCGGTGGCTTCGCGGTAGCTCTGCACGGCCGCGCGGTAGCTGTCGATGGAAAACTTGCTCTTCTTCAGCGCCTTCTTCAGGTCAGCCTCCAGGCCAAAGCGAGCCACCACCGAATTGCCCTGCTTGATGTTGATGTCGATATTGGGCAGCGTCTCCAACTGTCCATCGGGCTTGTAGTAGGCGTGTTTCAGCAGCTCAATCCACAGGCGCAGGCGACAGATCTTGACCGAGTTATTGTTGATGTCCACCCCAAACAGGCACTGCTCAATCAGGGTTTGCTTTTCGTGGAAGAGGGTTTCCTGCACCCGTTGGCTTTCCGGTAGTTTGGGCTTGTAGGTAAATAGCTCGCCTTCTTCATCGGTAACGATGAGTTCATCATTTTCTACCGTAAGGTGATAGTCGCGCAGGGTACGGCCTGTGTTGTCTTGCAGGATATTGAGGTCACTTTTGATGGCCAGCAAGGTATTCAGCGCAGACACCAGAAAGTGACCGGAGCCCACTGCCGGATCGCAAATGCGCACCTGATTGACCAGGGCATTGGCGCGTGCTTTGTCTACCTCCCGGCCAATGACATCATATACGTCATCGAGGGAATGCAGCTTTGGCTGGTCCGCATAGAGGTGGCGGTTGAACTGCTCCACCACAGCCGTGGAGATCGCCTGCCGGCACATGTACTCGGTAACAAAACCGGGTGTAAAGTAAGAGCCATCCTGGTAGCCGTTGATCTTTTCAAAGATGAGGCCCAGCACTGCGGCATTGATCAGGGTTTTGTTGTCGGTCTTTACCTCTTCGCCACTTTCGCTGGCAAAGTCGTAGGCTTCCAGGAAGTTGAGCAGGTAGTGCAGGGTCGTTTGCGCTCCTGTCAGTCGTTTGCCGTTGGCATCTTTGAGCACCGTTTTGCTGTATAGTGGCATCGAAAGTCCATCCTGCAAACCGGAGACAAAGATGGCCTCCTGCTCCAGGTCGGTCGGATCAAACAAGGCGCTGTTGAGATACGGTACATGTGCGAAGGCGGCCACTGTAGACGGCCTTTCGTCAGGTTGGCGCGCCAGCACGCTGAAATAGAGTCGATCCAGTTCATCATAGTCGGCCAGCTTATCTGGCTGTAGGAAGGTGAACTGCCGATCGTTGCCTTGATAGCGCACCAGTTGGGCCTCAAGCAGCTTCATAAAAAGGATCCGGTTGACCCAGGTGATAACCAGCTCCAGGGCTACCTGAAAGAGTTGTTCGTCACTGGTATCACCATATTGGGATCGATTGGGGATACGACTCAGTTTGTCGTGCGAGTCGAGCATGTAGATGGTATTCTCAATCAGCGACCCTTCATGGCGTTCGCTTTTGGGCTTACGGGCAATTAGTTTTTTGCCCTTCTCTTTCACCTCCTTGAGCCCGAGAATATGCAGCAACTCATTGTAGAAGTCTTTATTCAGCGAGTTGCTATCGTTGGCAAAGGGAAGCTTGAGCAGGTGCTGTGGCGAGAAAAGCTTGTAGAGGGTGACCAGTTTTTTGCCTTTTTCGGCCAAGGGGTCTGCCATGTGCTTTTCGTAGTGCCGCAGATCGAGCCAGGTATAGTCCAGTTCCGGCAGAGCCACCTCAATAGCCGGCTGCGCGATCGACTGGTAGAAAAAGTCGGTGGTGGTGCCGGAGCTTCTCTTTTGGGCAAATTCGCGGTATTGTTTCACCAGCTTTTTATCGCTGGCAAACAGCTTTTCAAACAAAGTGGCATCAAAGATGAACCACTCATACACATTGGTGATGACCAAATGCTTCAGGGAGGTGTTGCCATGCTCAAACCGCTCTCTGAAAAAGTACAGCAGCAGTTCCTGTAGCGCCTTTCGATTAAGTTGCTGTGTGGTGAGCATCTCCGTGGTGTTGGTGGGGCTTTTCACTTCCAGGAGTACCCCAACAGTTGAGGAGGCTTTCTTGTCGTTATGAATTACCAGATCAGCATAACCCTTCGTATTGATGTAAAAGTCAGGGCTGAAGCCAGACGCTTGCAGCGCGCGGGCCATGATGTTTTTGTGAAACTCCTCGCTCTCGCCCGGATTCACTTGTTGCAGCACGGAGTGCCATTGCCGGGCAAAGTCCAGTATGTCCTGCTGAAAGGGGACTTGCTTGAGGAAGGCTTTATTGAGCGCTTTTCGCGGTGTGGTGTAGGTGCTGGTCGACATCGTATTAAAATTACGATATCTGTATTACTCTACATTTTGGTTTTATCCCTGTCTGTGCACAACTCAAAAACCGTTAATTCCACCTTTACACCCCACATTTATTTGCACAAATGAACATCTGTTCATATTTTTGCGTCATGGATGTGAAAACAATCGACAACATTCGGCCGTCTCTGGACCCCGAAAAGATCGCCAAGATCGCGGAAGTATTGAAGACTATCGCCCACCCGGTACGTCTCTCCATTATCGAAGTGCTGGATGAGCGCGATACCATGACGGTGAGCGAACTGCAAGAACACCTGGGGATTGAGCAATCCCTGCTGTCGCACCACCTCACCAAAATGAAAGACCGCAGTATTCTGAATGGAAAACGCGAAGGCAAAAATATTTTCTATACCCTGGCCGACAACACCCTCACTAAGGTGTTTGACTGCATGGGGAATTGTGACCTTATCAAATAAGGTCCTTTTTTTTATTCCTTTTACATGAAAATATGATCATCTATTAAAGCTCAGATAACATGGAGTGGATTGAAATTGTAGGGTATGCTTTATCACTGTTGATCGGCATTTCGCTGGGCCTGATTGGAGGGGGAGGCTCTATCCTCACCGTTCCTATTCTCGTGTATGTATTGAGTATTGATCCGGTACTGGCTACCGCCTACTCTCTCTTCATTGTGGGAGGTACCGCGTTGGTCGGCTCGTTTGACTTTATGCGAAAGCAACTCCTCAGCTACAAAACGGCTGTTGTCTTTGGCATTCCTTCGATCCTTGCCGTTTACCTGACACGCGCCTACATCGTACCGGCCATACCGGAGGAGATTTTTGTCATTGGTTCGCTGGTGGTTACGAAGGATCTTGCCATCATGGTGTTTTTCGCCATTGTGATGTTGCTGGCCTCGTATTCCATGATCAAAGGCCGCAAAAGCAATGGGGATGGAGATGAGTCGCAGGTGAAGTTCAATTACCCGATGATTCTGCTCGAAGGCGCTGTGGTGGGTACAGTAACCGGACTGGTAGGCGCTGGCGGAGGCTTCCTGATCATTCCGGCTCTGGTACTATTGGCAAAACTGCCGATGAAGCTGGCCGTAGGTACTTCCCTGTTGATCATTGCCGCGAAGTCGCTACTCGGCTTTCTGGGTGATGTGGGGCAGCAGGAGATCGATTGGGTCTTTCTGGCCATCTTCACTGCCATCGCTATCGTAGGTATTTTTCTCGGCAGCTACCTGAGCAACTTTATAGATGGCAAACACCTGAAGAAAGGATTCGGCTGGTTCGTACTGATCATGGCCGTTTACATAATGATAAAAGAGTTAGCATTTTAACAAACCCGAAAAATTGATAGCGTTATGTACGTAGAACAATTGTATACCAACTGCCTGGCCGAAGCGGCCTACTACATCGAAAGTAATGGCGAAGCGGCCATTATCGATCCACTGCGCGAAACCGAACCATACACTGAATTGGCGAAGGAACGGGGTGCGCAGATCAAGTACATCTTCGAAACCCACTTCCATGCCGACTTTGTATCGGGCCACATCGACCTGAGCAAAAAGACCGGTGCCCCCATCGTATTTGGACCCAACGCCCATCCGGCCTTCGATGCCCATATTGCAGAGGATGGCGAGACCTTCCACATCGGTGATGTCATCATCAAGACCCTGCACACGCCCGGTCATACCATGGAATCAACCACCTGGCTGCTGATCGATGAGCAAGGCAAAGAGCAAGCCATTTTTACGGGTGATACCTTATTCATTGGCGATGTGGGCCGCCCCGACCTGGCGGTGAAGACGGACCTGAGCCGCGAAGACCTGGCCGCCCACTTATTTGATAGCCTCCACAACAAGATTTTGACGCTGGCCGATGACGTAACCGTCTACCCGGGCCACGGTGCCGGCTCCGCTTGTGGTAAAAACATGAGTGAAGAGACTACCGATACCCTGGGCAACCAGAAAGCGACCAACTACGCGCTCAAAGAAATGAGCAAGGCGGACTTTGTCGCCAAGATAACCGAAGGCCTGACCCCGCCACCGCAATATTTTCCCAAAAATGCAGTCCTCAACAAAACCGGCTATGAGTCGATCGACAATGTGATGGAAAGAGGCCTGAAGCCATTGGATGCAAAAGCCTTTGATGTGGCGGTAGAACAGGGCGCTACTATTCTCGACACCCGCGACTTCAAAGAATACCGCGAAGGCTTCATACCCGGCTCCATGAATATCAGCCTCGATGGCATGTTTGCCGTATGGGTAGGTACCCTTATTGAAGACTTGCAACAACCTATCGTGGTAGTGGCCCCCGAAGATCGTACCGAAGAGACGGTGCTGCGTCTGGCGCGGGTCGGCTACGACAATGTGGTCGGCTACCTGCAAGGAGGCGTAGAAGCCTTCCGGGCAGCCAGCCGCAATCTGGAGAAAATGGATTGGGTGGAAGCCAGCCAACTCAAAGATTGGCAGGATAAAGGCTACCAGATACTGGATGTACGTAAGCCGGGCGAATTCGAATCGCAGCACATCGAGGGCGCTATCAACTATCCGCTGGATTACATCAACAATCCTGATATACAGCTCGACAAAGATGGCAAGTACCTGGTGCATTGCAAGACCGGCTACCGTGCTGTAGCGGCTATGTCGCTGCTGCTCCAACAAGGCTTTACCCACGTGGTAGATGTTGACGGAGGCTTCGAAGCCGTGCTGGCAGAAGATATCCTGCCGGTAACCGAATATGTATGTCCGACTTCGCAAGCAGCCGAGTCCGTATAAGGGACCTGATGCGGACTGTGATACAAGTCATATACTACGACCCTAATACACCTTTTCTTTGACATGAACTAAAACAACACCTATGATTGAATTCTTGTCGCAGCCGTGGCCCTGGTATGTAGCCGGCCCGGCCATCGCACTCGTGATGTTCTTGCTATTGTGGTTTGGTGGAGAATTTGGCGTGTCAGCCTCTTTGCGCAGCGGCCTCTGTATGATGGGAGCAGGTAAAAAGTGCGAATTCTTCGATTTCGATTGGCGCAGAGATATCTGGAATATTCTCTTCGTGCTGGGCGTAGTGATAGGTGGCTTTATCGCCTTTCAGTTTTTGATGCAACACCAGGCCGTTGACATCAATCCCGCTACCGTGCAGCATCTTAACGACCTGGGCGTGGAGTCTCCGCCAGATGACGGCACCTTGGTGCCTACCTCCATCTTTTCCTGGGAAGGCTTCCTGAGTGTGAAAGGGATCATCCTCATCGCCTTAGGTGGCTTTTTTGTAGGCTTCGGCTCCCGCTATGCCGGGGGGTGTACCTCAGGACACGCCATCAGTGGTTTGTCCAACCTGCAGCTACCCTCTTTGATTGCCGTTATCGGCTTCTTCATTGGCGGTCTGCTTATGTCCTGGCTCATTCTTCCATTCATCCTACAACTCTAGTTCCATGAAATATCTCAAGTTTATTCTACTCGGTATCTTATTTGGCATTGTCGCCACCAAGTCAGAGATCATTTCCTGGTATCGGATACAGGAGATGTTCCGCTTTGAGTCGTTTCACATGTATGGTGTTATCGGCTCGGCCGTGGTGCTGGGCGTCATCATTGTGGCGCTGATCAAGCAGTACAAGCTGAAAAACATCCAGGGTGATGTCATTCAGTTTAACCCCAAGGCTATGAGCGTACCCCGCTACCTCATCGGGGGTACTATATTTGGACTCGGTTGGGCGATGACGGGTGCCTGTCCAGGCCCCATGTTTACCCTGGTAGGTAATGGTGTGCTCGTCATGTTGGTAGCTGTAGCCTTTGCCCTACTGGGCACCTACGTGTATGGCCTGCTACGTGACAAGCTACCCCACTAAACGATACGTTTATTTGGTTCAAAAAAAGGCCTGTTCTTCTCGACAGGTCTTTTTTTTAGTATTTGGTGGGCGGCCCATCGGGCCATCCGCTGCTAGTCCTCGGCTGCCGGCAGGGCTTACCGGCACTGCGGGGGCTTCCTCCGGTCGCCTCCTCGTAGCACGGTCGCCTGCTGCGCCAGCCTGTGGGCTATCCGCTACTGTCCCGGCCGCAGCCTACAGTACATCGCGTAGGGCCGGGTATTTTTCAAAAATCAGCTTAGCAAATGGACAAAGGGGTATGATGCGCTTTCGTTCCTGGCGAGCCATATGCACACCCGCTTCCAACAGTGCCTTGCCCACACCTTTACCCTTCAATACTGCACTTACTTCTGTGTGTTCTATAATCAATTGCTTTGTGCCGACTTTGTTGTAGACCATCTCCGCCAATCGCTGACCCCCCTGCTGAATGAAAAAGGCCCCCTTCTTATCGCCCACTTCGTGCTGGATATCCATCAGTCGATGACACCAAGCTCCTTACCCACTTTTACAAATCCGGCAATGGCGCGGTCGAGGTGGTCCTTGTCGTGGGCAGCAGAGAGCTGTACACGGATGCGCGCCTGGCCCTTCGGCACTACCGGATAGAAGAAACCAATCACATAAATGCCCTCATCCAACAGCTTGTCGGCCATCTGCTGGCTGAGTGGGGCATCGTATAGCATGATCGGCACAATGGCATGCTCACCCGGCTTGATGTCAAAGCCCGCTTTTGTCATTTCCTCACGGAAGTATTTCGTATTCCACTCCAATTTGTCGCGCAGCTCGGTGGTGCTGTTCAGCAGATCAAACACGGCAATCGAAGCCCCAACGATAGAGGGGGCCAGCGAGTTGGAAAACAAATAGGGACGGGACCGCTGGCGCAGCAGCTCTACGATCTCCTTGCGCCCTGTAGTAAAGCCCCCCATGGCACCACCCAGTGATTTGCCCAGGGTACCGGTGATTATGTCCACCCGGCCCATCACATCGCGGTATTCTATGGTGCCGCGGCCGGTCTTTCCCATAAACCCGGTGGCGTGGCATTCATCCACCATCACCAGCGCATCATATTTTTCGGCCAGGTCGCAGATCTTATCCAATTGTGCAATGGTACCATCCATACTGAACACCCCATCCGTCACAATCACCCGGTTGCGCTGCGCTTGCGCCTCCTGCAGCTTCGCTTCCAGATCATCCATGTTGTCGTGCTCGTAGCGATACCGGGCCGCCTTGCACAAGCGCACGCCATCGATGATGGAGGCATGGTTCAATGCATCACTGATGATGGCATCCTCCGGCCCCAGCAGGGGTTCAAACACGCCCCCGTTGGCATCAAAGCAAGCGGCATACAATATCGTGTCCTCCGTTTGATGGAAGTCCGCAATCTTTTGCTCCAGTTCCTTGTGGATGTCCTGTGTACCGCAGATAAAGCGCACCGAACTCATACCATAGCCATGCGAATCGATCGCTTTTTTGGCGGCCTCCACCACCATCGGGTGACTGCTCAGGCCCAGATAGTTGTTGGCGCAAAAGTTGAGCACCTTGCTGCCATTCTCCAATGTGATCTCCGCATCTTGTGGAGAGGTGATGATACGCTCTGTTTTATATAGTCCAGAGGATTTGATCTCTTCTAATTCTTGCTGCAATTGTGCTTGCATCTTTCCAAACATACCGGTGATTTTTTGTTGCCCTGAAATTAACAAAAGTGGCCCGGGCTCGTAGTACCTCTCTGATAATTCCTGCCAAGCGTTGTAATTTGGCACAGCAGTTGAACCAAACAACCTAAAACGCCATGCGAAACTTTTACCTGTTACTTCTGATGGTAGGCCTCATTGTCATCAGCGCCTGCCGCACCCAACGGTACACGGCCAGCAACTTTGATGCCGCCACCGACAACCACGAACTGGTAGCCATTATGCCGGTGCAGATGGTCTTCACCGGACGGCAACCCAAAAAACTGACACCAGAAGATATCCAGGCCATAGAAGAAGCCGAAAGCGAGGCTTTTCAGGTGTCCCTGTATAATGCCATTCTGAGCAAGTCCGGCAAGATGCCAATTCAATTTCAAAGCCTCAACGAGACCAATCGCCTGTTGGCCGAAAAGGGTATTTCCATCCGCGAATCGTGGACCTATGATGATACCGAGTTGGCGAAAATCCTGGGCGTAGACGCCCTCGTTCGTATGCGCGTGGAGAAGCAGCGGTACATGAGTGATTTGGCCGCTTTTGGCGTGGATATGGCGCAACAGTTGCTGTTTGTGTTGAATCAAAGTGGTTTGTGGCCGGTGTTACCGCGCCAATACAACAATACGGAAGAGATTCGGGCAAAGACCTCGCTCATCAATGGCGAAGATGCGCAGGTCTTGTGGAATATTGCGGTGCAAAGAGCCGCAGACTGGGATCGCCCGGATGAATTCATCATCAACAACATCACCCGAAAGAGCGCCCGTAATTTCCCGTATTGACCAAGGTCATTTTTTATAGTGAGCAGGCTCATTAATCGTATCCCGGAATAGGTCTAGATTGTAGATTGTCCAATTCCCTCCACGGCATTCTTTGACATAATGATCAGGCCATGCGAACTTCTACTGCCATTATTCGCTGGCCGGCCTTCCTGTTGCTGCTACTCTGCGCAGGTTGGGCACAGGGACAAACGTACCTGTATGTCAGTCCAAATGGATCGGCATCCGGCCTCACTCCTCAATCGCCTACGGATTTGCAATCTGCACTGGATTATGCCCGAACGGATGGGGCCGCCAATATCATTTACCTCTCAACGGGGGTGTATGATGCCAGTACAGCCACTTTCAAACTAGACTCTGCGCAGCACGACAACAAAGACATTTCCATTGTAGGCGGCTACAATACCGATTATAGCCACTACCAACAAGATCCCAGCCTTACGATCTGGGATGGGGGTACCACCCGTCAAATATTCCGCCTCAATGGCATGACCGGTTTGAACTACAACTTCGAGTTGGAGAACATCACCTTCAAAGATGGATACGACCTAAGCTTTGGTGGCGCTGCCGCAGCACTTATCAGCGGATCACCCGGCAACTGGGGCCCAATAGATGTTACCATTAAGCATGTCAATTTTCTGAATAATCGTGCGGGAGAGCCCGCCAATCAACGCTCAGGGGGCGCCCTTCTTACCAATACTCATGTGGCGCTTATCGATTGCTATTTCTACAATAATTCTGCAGCTTCGGGCGGAGCTGTTTACGCCTCTGTTATGCCAGACGCTAGTCTTCCTACCTATAAGGTGATTGGATGTACCTTCGACAGCAATAGCGCCTACAGTTGGACTGGCCATATCATCAACAATAGAGGCGATCTGGAAATGCGGCATTGCACATTGATCGGCACTGGTATCCATCACAAACAACCGGGTGCTGCACTTGCCAACCAATCCAATAGTATTGGCCATTTTTATCACAATACCTTCAGTGATATGCACGGCCTCAATTGGGGTGTCGCCATAGATTACTGGAACTGTGATGGCGTGGTGGCCAATAATACATTCTATGATATGACAATGGGGCATGCCGGATCGGGACATGGAGCTATTTCATATTATCATGCCAATAATACCGTAACCCGAAAACTGTATATCACCAACAACACCTTCTACGATATTGGTAGAGGGACTAAAACAGGTAATGCAGTCGTATATCGTGGCAATAATAATGATAGCATATGGGTGTACAACAACTTGATATACAATACGCCTGCGTTGGGTGGCAATTATCTTTCCATCTTTAACATGGACTACTGGGCCGGTGGTATCATGCTGATGCACAGCAATTTATCCCTTGGCTTACTCCCTGGAGCAGGTTCTGGATACGTTGACCTGGGTGGAAATCAATCCTATATAGATGCAGAGATAGTTTCCGGATCAACGGTAGCGCTTGCATCTACTTCCCCGGCTATCGATGCTGGAACGGCAAGTGCACCCTATCTTCCTGGTGAAGATATCAGAGGAGCAGTGCGTCACCTAGGCTCCTATCCTGATATTGGTGCGTATGAATTCTCCCATCCACCTACAGCGGTGCAACTCAATGGTACCACTGTTGACGAAAATGTCCCTATTGGCACCCTGGTGGGTAAGTTCACTACCACAGACCCAGATATTGGTGACCGGTTTACTTACCAATTCACCGGTGCCGGTGATTACGATTACTTCGCCATTGTAGCAGACTCGCTTGTAACCGCTAAAGCGATTGATTATGAGGGGGTATTCGAGCTTGAATTTTTCGTGCGGTCAAAAGACAGCGGTGGTGATACGGTCTCTGCCAGAATCACAGTAGAAATAACTGATGTAAATGAGCCCGGCTTCGTTGCCAATCCTATTCCTGATCAAACCGCCACCGTAAACGAACTGTGGCTGTATACTGTGCCGGCCAACACTTTTGAGGATCCTGATCTGACAGACAAGTTTGTACCGGAGAGCTACCTGGCTGATGGTAACCTATTACCGGGTTGGCTCTCATTCGACCCCGATGGCGTAGCCTTTAGCGGTACCCCTACGCAGACAGGCACATGGGATATAGTGGTGAAAATGACAGACAACGGCAATCACGTGGTAACTGATACCTTCACCCTTACCGTACAGGGTGGCAGCAGTATTGACGAGTTGGCAGCAGCGGGTATTAGCGTGTATCCCAACCCTGCACAGCAATGGTTGTGTATGGAAAGCATACAACCGATAGAACAAGTTAGGGTCAATAGTGTAAGCGGGCAGTGGATAATAACGCCCGTTACCAGAGGCAATAGTGGTCAGTATTGGATAAACACTGGCGCATGGCCTGCAGGCATCTACTTCCTGCAATTGCGTACTTCTTCTCACACGATCATTACAACCATCATTAAACAGTGATTGATCCATACCGACCAGGAGCCCCTGTGTTACTTTTCACAGGGGCTTTTTGGTGGATGCACTAAACCTTTTGGCGTCTTGTCAAATTCTCCGTTAACTTTGCGGTAACATTAGCTCTTTTACAAGACTACACAAACACCGGGGTGTCCGCCACAGGCGGGCTGAGATCATACCCGCATAACCTGATGCAGTTCATACTGTCGTAGGGAGTTGTACCGATCTCTGCATCCTCGTGTGTTGAGTGGGTCCATTGTTGAACCACAAAACATACGAACATGCTACGTTTTACTTTTTTGCTAGCCCTTTGCTTTTTCAGCCTAACCGCTTTTTCCCAAAATGTCACCGGCACCATCACCGATGAGCAAGCCGAGCCTTTGTCCGGTGTAGCCATTCAACTGGTGGATAAGGAATCCGGCACCGTTACTGACCGTTCAGGGCAATACAACCTTGCGCTTCCAGGGCCAGGCACTTTCCAGCTTCGTTATTCTTATGTTGGTTTTGATACGCTGTACCAAGAGATTACCGTCAGCGGAGAGCGCACCTACGTGCGCGATGTATCATTGCAGCCTGCCATCAATGCGCTGGAGGCGATTACTGTAGAGGGCATCCGTGCAGGAGCCAAGGACCCTATTGCACAAACCACCTTGGAGCGGGAGGGCATTGAACAGGTATTCAGCGGGCAAGATGCGCAATTCCTGCTCTCACAATCCATGCCCAGTATAGTCACCCACACCGAGGCGGGTACCGGGTTCAGCAACTATGGTGGCATGCGCCTGCGGGGTATCGACCAAACGCGGGTGAACATCACGCTCAATGGCGTACCCCTCAACGACATGCTGGACCAGGGTGTATTCTTCTCCAACCTGCCCGACTTCGCCAACAGCATGCAATCTATTCAGGTACAGCGCGGTGTAGGTACCAGTACGAATGGAACGGCTTCGTATGCCGGCTCCATCAATTTTCAGTCTACCCAGCTTCAACAAACCGAATCAGGCGCTGAAGTGCAACTCGGTGCCGGCTCTTTCAATACCTATCGGGCCAGTGGTACCTTCAATACCGGCCTTACCAAGGACGGCTTTGCGTTGCAGGGCCGCTTTACCAACTTCACCACCGATGGCTATCGCTACCACTCCGGCAGCGATGCCTGGTCCATGTTCTTGTCCGGGGGCTATTTTGGTGAAAAAGACCTGTTGAAGTTTACCTTCCTCAATGGTCGCACCGCTAGCCAATTGGCCTATTTCCCGGTACCGGAGCCATTGATCGAGCAAGATCCCCGTACCAACCTCAACTATCCGCAAGACCGGGACAACTTCGGTCAGCAGTTGGCGCAACTGGAGTACACGCACCTGTTTAGTCCGGATTGGAGCGTAACAGTGAGTCCATACGTTGGTGGAGCAGGTGGTGATTTTCCATTCGGCTATGACAGCACTTTTGGCAATACCGGTCCCTTAGCCGGGCAGATCAACTATCCGCTGACCAACTTCCATGCAGGTGCTTTTGCCCACACCACCTATCAAGGAGACAAGTGGCAGCTAAAAGGCGGACTGCACGCCTACCAGTTTGATCGCAACAACTGGGAGACCAACCTGCCGGACAATACCACCCGTATTTACAATGACAGTTCCCGCAAGCAGGAGATCAGCGCCTTTGTAAAGGCCCAATACAGCCTGGGCAGCTTTACCTTTTTTGGCGATCTGCAGTGGCGCAATGTAGCCATGGACTTCTTCCCCGACTATCGATTCATTGGTGAAACAGCTAGCATTCCGACCTACAACTACCAGTTTCTCAACCCCACCGTTGGGGTTACCTTCGAGATCAACAACAACTGGCAAGCCTATGCGTCCTTTGGCCGCTCCGGCCGCGAGCCGACCAAGTTTGACCTCTTTGGCGGTAGTACCCGTGTAGACAGCCTCAACCTGCTGGCCTTGCAGGATGTCAATACCGTACAGCCGGAATTTGTGAATGATCTTGAGGCCGGGGTGCGCTGGCAGACCCGCAACTTCCGCGGACAGGCCAACTTCTTTTGGATGGACTTTGAGAATGAGATCGCACCGATTGGGGAGCGTTTGGTGTTTGTGCAGCTCCGTACCAATGTGCCCAACAGCTACCGCAGAGGACTGGAGCTGGAAGCCACCTGGCAACCGGTGGATTACTTTGAGTTGGGCGGTTTTGTTACGCTGATGGATGCCGCCATCGATGAATATGCGCCCCAAAATGATGACACCGACACCATCTACCGCGATGTGCGTCCGGTGCTTACACCGGCAGTATTGGGGCAATTGACCGCTACGTATACCTTGAAAGACAAATTACGCATCAGCCTGACCGGCCGCTACACGGGTGAAATGTTTATCGAGCCCACCAACCAACCCGACCTGGTGGTGCCTGCCTCCTTTGTGCTGGATGGTCAAATCCATTGGCAATTTTGGAAAGAACATGAAGCGATACTGCAGCTCAATAACCTGCTCAATCAGCGCTACTACACCTATGGCGAAGTCGGCAGCTTTGCGGGCGAAACGGTACCTGCCTTCTTTGTGCAGCCCCCAAGGAATGTCAATCTATTGCTTCGCTTACGCTTCTAAAACCTAACACCAATGCGATACCTGATTTGTCTTACCCTCTTGATGACGCTGTTCGCCCGTTGTTCTTCTCCTGAACAGCACACCGCAACTGCCACCGATGCCCCAGCAGACACATTGGTGCTGGCGCTGGATTGGTCGCCCAATGTGCTCCATGCCGGTATACTTTATGCCGACACCAAAGGGTGGTTTGATAGTGCCGGGGTCCACCTGAAGTGGTACTCCACAGAAATCGATAACTATACCAAGAAACCCATCTTACGGGTCATGGACGGAGAAGCCGACCTGGCGATCGGTCCTACGGAGCACATACTGCACTACGCCACCGATAGCACAAGCCAAGTGTCTGTACAGGCGATCGGCACGTTGCTGCAGCGTGATCAGAGTGTCTTTGCGGTGAAGGAAAGCACTGGCATTTCACGTCCCGCTGACCTCTCTGGTCAGACTTACGTAGGCTACCACACCCCTATGGAGGAGGCCATTCTTTCGACCATGATCGAAACCGATGGTGGCACACCTTCCTTCGACATGATTCATCCACCCCGGCTGGATGTGTGGGACGCCTTTTTGGCCGATAGTGGAGACATCGTTTGGATATTCACCCATTGGGAGGGCCAACTGGCCAAAGCAGATGGTGTTGCGCTGAATTGGTTTTACCCCAGCGAATACGGGGTGCCGTATGGCTATTCCTCTGTGGTTTTTGCACCTTCCGAACCGACTGCACAGCAAGCAGCGATGTACCCCACTTTTTGGAAAGTGGCTGCGAAAGGCTACCGGGCGGTGCAGGCTGATTTACCTGGTGCCGCCACCTGGTTGTGCGAGCACATCGATCACCCAAATTTTGAGGATCCGGCCTTTATCGAGCAGGCATTGGCGGATATCGCCCCGGCCTACTTTCCGGAACAAGGCACATTCGGGTATATGCAAGAGGAAAACTTTTCGCGCTACCTGGATTGGATGATAGATGTTGAACTGCTGGATCAGGCACCCATACCTGAGTCGCTGTACACAAACACTTACTTGAATAGGGGGGAGTGAGAGAGGTCCTGATGCACACCATCAGGGCTTCTCATTTTTGGATGACATACCCGTACCAAACGGCTAGCTATCTAATGGAAGACCTAGGAGGGCAAAACGAGGAACTTGATTATTCCTGCTATTTTTGATCATGTTCCATCGTGTTCGCAACCACATTCGCCACCATAAAAATTGGTGGGATTACTACCGGTACAAATATTTATCCGGCAAAAAAGGCCCTTTTACCTTTATTGGACGTCAAGGCTGGCAGCTCGAAGTGCCCCGCAGAATGCTGCCGACTTATAAGGAATGCTTTTTCGATACCACCTACACCAAAGGTTTTCCGTCACCTGTAAAATCCCCAGAAGTGGTGGTTGACATCGGGGCAAACGTGGGCTACTTTTCCTTCTCTGTGTTTGCGCAATTTCCGAATGCCAAGGTTTTCGCCTTCGAGCCGATAGCTGCGAATTTTCAATTGCTGGAACAATACCAGCAACAACATCCACAGTTTGATCTTCATGTTTATCATCAAGCTGTAAATGGAGACGGTGCTCCCCTTACCTTGCACTATGACGCCAAGGATGCATATACCACAGCAGCCACTTTATTCAACGCACCCGACCAACCTGATGCGATAAAAGTCCCGTCCACTACCTTGCCTGCGATCATGGAGGCGCACAAACTGGCCGTCATCGACTGGTTGAAGCTGGATTGTGAGGGGGCAGAATATGACATCATTTACCAGACCCCAAAAGAGGTATTAGATAAAGTGCAACAACTCTCCATTGAAACACATATCGGGCCGACACCAGAACAGCAACAAGCTCACCTGGCGGCTTTTCTGCAGCAGCAAGGCTTTATTATCAAGCAGCAAGGCAGCAAGATATGGGCCTACCGGTAATCAGGGTACCGTTACGGTACCTTCATACAACACCTCAGCACCCGGTCCAATGGGAATGCCCAGCAGATACCACGCGATAAAGAAAACCAACCACCCCAATAAGAACACGATACTATAGGGCAACATCAGAGCGACCACGGTACCAATGCCTGCCTTATCATCGTAGCGTTGGATGAAGGCTACGATCAAAGCAAAGTAGGACATCATGGGTGAAATGATATTGGTGGTACTATCGCCAATACGATACGCCAACTGCACGAATTCAGGGCTTAACGGATTCTCCGTCAACATGAACATTGGGATAAAGACCGGAGCCAATACGGCCCATTTGGCAGACGCACTACCCATGAAAAGGTTTATGATCGCTGCGATGAATATGAAGGTGATCATCATGGGGATGGTCCCCATATCTACGCTATTGAGAAAATCAGCTCCCCCGATAGCCACCGCCAGGCCGAGGTTACTCCAGTTGAAATAGGCGACAAACTGTGCGGCAAAGAAGACCAGCACAATGTAGGCGCCCAGGGTCTTCATGCTTTCTGCCATCCCATTCATCACATCCACATCGTTCTTGAAGGTTTTGGCGCCCACCCCATAGGCGATACCCGAAATACCGGCCGCCAGGAAGATAATGGCCACTATACCATCTAAAAATGGAGAGTCCAGCACACTACCACCGGGCCCTCGTAAAGCACCACTCTCCGGTAGAATACCGATCAGGATTATGGCTGTCATGATAACAATGGAAGCAATAGCAAACCACAGCCCTCGCTTTTCGAGTCGGGTCAACTTCCGTATCTCCTCTACTTCAGCGTCCCCGGTATATTTACCGAGCCGGGGCACTACCAATCGCTCTGTCACGAACGTACCCAAGGCGGTGATGAGGAAGGTGGAAACAAACATAAAATAGTAGTTGGCCGCAGGGTTAACCGTGTAGCTGGCATCAAGAATCTTGGCTGCCTCTTCCGAAAGCCCGGCCAACAACGGGTCAACGGTTCCCAACAACAAGTTGGCGCTGTAACCACCAGAAACCCCGGCAAAGGCGGCTGCCAATCCCGCTAAAGGGTGTCTTCCTGCCGCCTGGAAAATGACGGCTGACAAGGGAACCAATAGTACATAGCCTACCTCAGAGGCGGTATTACTGAATACGCCTGCAAAAACAATTACTACCGTTAACAGCTTTTTCGGTGAGGAGAGAACGATCAACCGGAGGGCCGTACCGATCAATCCGGAGGCCTCGGCAATACCGATACCCAATAAGGCTACCAGCACCGTACCCAGGGGCGCAAAGCCGGTAAAGTTGGTTACCATACTGGTCAGGACATACCCTATACCTTCTTTGGAAAGCAGACTGCGCACTTCCACATTCTCACCGGTCCCCGGGTGGACAAATTCGGCACCCAACGCATGAATAATGGCAGATATGATCATGATACCGACCGCAAAGAGGAAGAAGAGCGTAGCCGGGTCTGGCAAGGCATTGCCCCCCTTTTCAATCACCGCTAAAAACCGGTCTGTCCAGGAGCGTTTCTTCAAGTCGTTCATAGTGTGCAGGCTTGGTAAAGCCCTCAAAAATAGGATATTTCAATAAGGCTACTTACAAGAGCTGCTGTACCCTTTCCACACCCCGCTCACGCAGGCCGGCCAGCAGCTTTACCAGGAGCAAAGCAGTGGTAAAGGCATCCCCTAATGCGGTATGGCGCTCCAACGGTTGGATATGATAGCGCTCCGCTAAAGCATCGAGGCTGAATTGTTTTCGATCCACCCCTTCCCGTACATGGCGACCCAACTCCAATCGCTCGGCCAGGCGGGCCGTATCCAGCCAAAAGTGAGGCAACTTACAGCCCAGATGCTGCTGACACAGGAGGGATAATAACT
Organism: uncultured Bacteroidota bacterium; assembly: GCA_913062655.1. GTDB lineage: Bacteria > Bacteroidota > Bacteroidia > Chitinophagales > S012-47 > CAJXXO01. The sequence goes on from CAJXXO010000011.1 coordinate 18,013, forward strand.
TACGGTCGAAACCCACATGATGCCCCACCAAAATGGATCCATCTGCAAGATCCCAAAAAGCCCGAAATACCGCTTCTTCCGACTCACCCTGTGCCAATTGGGTGTTCGTGAGGCCGTGTATGGCGGCCGCCTGTCCTTCAAAGGGTTGCCGGATGATCCACTCCTGACTGTGGGGTACGGATAGTCTACCTTGCTGAATAGGTACAACCCCTAAGGACAAAATACGCGCTGTTTTGGTGTCCAGCCCACTGGTCTCCGTATCCAGCACCAGCAAGGGCACTGTTTGCAGGTTTGCCTTGCGCAATGCCGCACTGCGCTGCCGGGCTACATAGTCCTTCCATTCGGCAGGCACTTTTTGTGTAGGCAACCACCAGCGCATTACCGAATGTAATTGAGTTGAAAACGGACCTCCAAAAGTTGCTGCAGGGTTTTCAATGTTTTAAAGATGTTGCGGAGCATTTGTCGCTCCAGCTTGGGCAGCGCATCAATATCAATGTAGCGCCCTGTATGCTGTCTGGCAAAGCCAAACCGGGCCCGAAGCCGCAGCAGCACTTCAAAAGCCAAAGCAGCCTCCTCAAATAATGCCTTGTTCTTAGGCTCCTTTTCTGCCAATGCACGATACCGTTCCAGGGTACTGTTGAGGCCCTGTATTTGATGTGGCATGGTCAATACACGAGCGGCATCCACAAAGGGTAGCATTACCCGCAGCTTTAGGTCAAACTCATCCGCATGATGGCCACTGGACTCCAGCAGGAATTGACGGAAAAAGCCCAGCGGAGAGGGGTTTTGCAGGGCATTTTTAGCCATATACCCCAAAAAAAGGTCTTGCTTGTCCAGCTCCGGGTACAACCAGGCGGTGAACTGCCTGGACAAGTCATGGTCACCATAAACGGGACGATAGTCAAAAAATATGGTAGACAGCAACAAGTTGTGGGCCTCCGGTTGATGAATCCATTGGTAAAACTGCTCTTGCCACTCCGGCATAGACAAACACCAATCCGGGTTGGTGGCACTAACCCCAGCGGGGTCCCTTACAAAACCAATGGTTTCCAAAGACTGACTTACTATTTCCGCCAGACGGAGCAACCAAGCGCGCATTGCATCAGGTTGGGGGCTCTCAAATAGCAGTGCATGATCCTGATCGGTTCGGATCAGTTGTTCTGAGCGAGCCCCACTTCCCAAGAGCCACCAGCACCATGTACCCGCAGGCGCAGGCGGCAGGCTCTTTTCCGCCAATGCAATACAGCGCTGTGTCAGGGCATCATTGATGGCGGTAGCCATGCGGGCTATAAACTGAATGTCGACCTGCTGGATGAGGTATTCCTGTAATAAACGATCAAATCGATCTCGAATCGCTTTCAGCTCTTCCGCGGTGGTGACCTTACGAATCTCTTTCAGGTACAAGGCCGGGTGGTTGCCCAGCTCCAGCAAAAGATCATGATCGGAGATGATGCCTGCCACGGGTGATTGATCGGTGCCTTGTTCCGTGGCCACCAAATGGTGCACCCGGTATTGCGCCATGGTCATCAGACAATCCGCCAACGTGGCGTGTGGCGCGATGGTGACCACCGGATGATGCATGAATGACTCTACTGATGCGGAGATCGGGACTTCCCCGGTAGCGATGCGATTGCGCAGATCCGTATCGGTGATAATGCCAATAGGGTGCTGCTGATCATTGACCACGACCACCGACCCAACCCCATGGTCGCGCATGCGCTGTGCAGCGTGTTGAATAGTATTTGCCGGAGAGGTGGTGATCACCGTTTTTTCCGCATCGATACCGATAGGCGCCAAAAGGGCCCCTTCCGATCCTCCAAGCTGTTGCCAAGCCTTCAAGCCCTCGCCTGTGGCGGTAATGGCCTGCTGGTAATGCGCCCTTCCTGCTGCAAAATCGGCCGCAAAAAACAAGGCCACCGCTGCATGCTCCTCCATGATCTGCTTGAGCGCCTGTACGGGCAATTCATAGAGCAAGGCTTCTTCTTCCACGACTGCATCCGCCAAATAGTGATCAGCCGCCAACAGGGGACGCACACCAAAGAGATCCCCTTCATCACATAGATCGATCAGTGTGTCTTCCTGTTGAATACGAATGGCCCCTTCTCGCACCAGGTAACAATATTCACCCGGTTGATCGCCTTGTCGAAACAGCACTTCCTGTGGACGGGCGTATCGAATATGGACCAACTCAGCCAGCGATCGCACCTGTGTCTCGGACATGCGCGTAAAGGGCGGGTACTGTACCAAAAAGTCGTGGACCCGATCTACGATGCTATTATTGGCCATCTAATAAAGATAGCGCAAAGGTGGAATTGACTATTTTGGTACAAAAAGAAAACTATGGCCTTTCTCTCCTTCCCGGATGGGGTTCGCACGCTGCTTCCCCAGCTTTCTGCCGATACACCTGCACAATGGGGACAAATGACGGCTCAACACATGCTGGAGCACCTGATCGTAGTGACCAAACTATCGCATGGCGCTATTCCGGCCAAAGTGCTTACACCTGAGTCGGAATGGACGACAAGGAAACGCTTTCTTTCTAACGAGGATCCCTTTCCCAGAAATTTTCAAAATCCGGCTTTGCCCAAGGAGCCAAGACCCCTTCATTACCCTGACTTTGCAGTGGCCCGGCAAAAGCTATTCACTGAATTGGATCGCTTTGCAACCTATTGGAAGGAAAACCCGGATAGTATATTACCACACCCAATATTTGGGCCGCTTAACCGGGCGGAGTGGCGACAGTTTCACCGGAAGCACTTTACGCACCATTTCGCCCAGTTTGGTTTGGCTTAATAAATACAATTAACGCAGTGTATTGAATAGATCAACTCATCACCGAAACAACAAACACCCATCTCCATAACTCAGGAAGCGGAAATCATTGTCCAGCGCATAGTCATAGATCTTCCGCCAATCGTCACCCACTATAGCGGATACCAGCAGTATTAATGTGCTCTTAGGTTGGTGGAAGTTGGTGACCAGGGCATCTGCCACACGCAGATCATACCCAGGTGCGATCATAAGTTGGGTTTTGGTGATCAGTTGCTCTACCCCATGGCTTTCCAGGTAATCAGCGAAAACGGCCAGTACTTCTGAAGCTGGTGGCCGCTCTCCCGGCAGATCATAGGGATCCCACTGTTCCACGATCAGTTGTTCCGGACGTAGGGTAGGGTCGAGTTGGGCTTTGAGGCCGAGCCAATACAAGCTTTCCACTGTCCGCAGTGAGGTAGTACCCACCACTACAATCTGCGTTGCTTCTGCCAACTGCCGAATCACCGGCACCTGTACATGCATAAACTCAAAGTGCATATCGTGCTCGCCCACCTTTTCTGACTGTACGGGCTTGAAAGTGCCGGCACCGACATGTAGGGTGACAAACGTACGCTCTATGCTTTTTTGCTGCATGGCTTCAAATACCCGATCCGTGAAATGCAATCCGGCTGTGGGTGCCGCCACTGAGCCATCATGCTGTGCATACACGGTCTGATAGCGATCCTTGTCCACCGCCTCTGCATCCCGCTTGAGGTAGGGGGGAAGCGGTGTGATGCCGGCCGCATCGAGCATTTCGGCAAAGCTGCTATCGGCCGGTGTCCAGCTTAGCCGGACCAAAAAGGTACCTTCCAGTGATTCCAGCCGCTCGGCTGAGACCACA
>CAJXXO010000012.1 GCA_913062655.1 uncultured Bacteroidota bacterium
TTCCTCCGCCTGTATCAGCCCTACAATCATGTAGAAGGAGGTGGTTTTCCCAGCACCGTTTGGACCAAGTAGCCCTACGATCTCGCCCTGCTCCACGGCTACCGATACCTGGTTTACAACTGTACGTTTACGGTAGCGTTTTACCAATCCTTCTGCGCGCAGCTTCATGGCTCAAAGTTCTGAAAATGATATGGCAAAGCCCGCTTCGAGAAAGCCGAAGACAATACTAGCCGGCTGAATAAGGCTATTGGTGCGCAAGGGCGTATCATAGGAGACAAAGGCCGTGGTGCCGCCAGCAAGGTCTGCACCGATCCTTGCGATAAAATAATTGATGTTGGAATTGTATTGTATGCCGTTAATGAAGAATACCGACTGTCCGAAGCGACTAACACGGAATCCACCCCCAATGGTAAACTTGTCCATGACACGGATATCGGTATCCACCTGCAGCGAAACCGTTCGGTCCTGGCCGATCCGCCTGATCTGGAAGCCGGGGATAACCTCCAACCCCTCCTGGACTTCATAATGATACCGGACTATTCCATACAGGATCTGCCGTATCACGCGTGACTGGCCGATGTCGAGATCATAACGAGGTTGATTGGCGTTGTGCGCACCGATACCGAACTCCCAGTTGCCGGTGGCCAGTAAAATGCCGGCACTGAGTGCTCCGTAAATATTTACATCTGTGCCAAAAATGCCTCCCCCGGAAGGTACGAGGATAGAGTCGGCTCTTCGTCCAAAACCAATGCCCAGCCCAAGGCGCAGATCGGTGTTCTCATCCAGTTCGGCATTAAAAGCGTATACCCCATTTGCCCCAAAGGTTTCCGAGAAGCCAAATTGCTCCTGCTCGAAGAACACATGAAAGCCAATGCCGTGTGTACCCTCTTCATCCAATGGGGCATTGTAAGCGGCCCAGGCGGAGGTAAAGTCTACATTCGTGAAGCGGGAATAGCTATTGCGGTTCCAGAGATTCACCACCTGATCGCCTTGGAAGCCGGCATAGGCGGGGTTGACGATAAAAGGGTGCTGATTATACTGGCTGATAAAATTGGTTTGCCCCAGTGCCGGCCAAATGGCGCTCAGCAGCAGTGCCATGCTCACAAGTAGTCTCATCCTTCGGAGGGTTTTATATCCTTCAACTCAAGCTGCAAGTTACGATAGCCGTTGTAGGCATTCTCATCGATGACATAACAAATATCCACCGGCCCTTCCGATAAAAGGTCGATTTTGTGGGCTAAGCCCCAACCTATGGCAGGATGCTCAATACGCATACCATCTATGAACGTGCATCGGAGGTGGCCATTGCCCACCTCTCGCGCATAACCATTGGCGCGCACATGACGAGTCAGAAAAACGGGCCTTCTGTTTTGTGGACCAAAGGGGGCAAAACGGTTTAAATTGCGCCAAAATTTACTCTCCGGACCGTATCGCTTGGTAGGTATCCGATCAAAGCCGATCTCCGCCTCGATGGCAATTCTCGGCTGTAAGCTATGGGTGTCTATGGTGCGGGCAACCACTTGTTCAAAAGCTTTGGCGAACCGTTCCAGGTTTTCCTCCCGCAACTGCATGCCGGCTGCATACTTATGGCCACCAAATGCTTCCAGATAATCTTTACAGGCAAGAAGGGCTGCGTAGACATTGAACCCATGCACTGAGCGGGCAGATCCCGCCAACAGCCCCTCACTTTTTGTCAACACGATGGTGGGCTTGTAAAATTGATCCACCAACCTGGACGCCACGATGCCGATCACGCCCTTCACTGACTTGCCAAATGCACTCCACGCTTCATTGTAAATGACAATGGAACGTTTGTCGTCAAAGTCTGGCTCCTCTTGTAGCTGCTTGATGGCCGCATCGGTGATATCAAGGTCCAATTGCCTGCGATCATCATTGTGCATCCGCAGCAGGTTGGCTTGTTGCTCTACGGCCTCTGTTGCATGGCCAAGCAACAATTCTACCGCATGCCTGGCACTCTCCATCCTGCCGGCAGCATTGATCCGAGGGCCTATCTTGAACACAAGATCACTCACTGTCAGGGGGCGCTGTTCCCGTTTCTGATGATTACCGCTTGCTTGCGTATCGGCCAGCAAGGCGGCCACACCTGGCAGCGGTTTGCGTTGTATCTTTTCCAGCCCCAGTGCCGTGAGCACCCGGTTCTCTCCCAGCATAGGTACAATATCACAAGCAGCGCTTATGGCTACCAGGTCCAGCCATTGCCACAGTTCCTGATCGTCCCATCCCAACTGTTCCCCCAGGGCTTGCAGCAATTTGTAGCCTATTCCACACCCACTCAGCTCCTTGAAAGGATATGGGCACTGGGATTGCTTTGGATCTAAAATGGCGTAGGCAGGGGGCAAGGTATCTCCCGGCAGGTGATGATCACAAACGATCACATCCAGCCCCAAATCGTTAGCCTTTGCGATAGCCCCATGTGCTTTAATACCGCAATCCAGGGCGATCACCAGTTGACAATTATTATCCCTGGCGTATTCCATCCCGGTGATCGAAATGCCGTATCCTTCCTTGTAGCGATCTGGAATATAGTAGTCGATATTATCATGATGCTTTGACAGCACACCATACACCAGCGATACTGCTGTTGTACCATCCACATCGTAATCACCATAAATAAGAATGCGCTCACCTGCTTGCATGGCCCGCAGCAGTCGGTCGATAGCCTTGGGCATATCTTTCATCAACATAGGGTCGTGTAACTGATCGAAGTCAGGGTTTAGGAATGCCTTGGCTTCATTAAAGTCAGTGATACCACGATTGACAAACATGCGCGCAAAAAGATCATCAGCGGTGCCTAGTGCCTGCTGCAGAGAGCGCACGGTAGTGGGATCAGGGGAGATGATGTCCCAGACTTTTTCGAGATGCGTCCGAACCATCTAACTAAAATACAGGGAAATCCATTAGTAGCCAATTCAATCGGCAGGCGCCTCCATGGCCGATAGTATCTCTTCCAGGTAAGGCTCTTTTTCCGGATCATAGCCTTCCTTAAGGCTATAGCCGTGAAGCTTAGCCACACCTTGCCAAAACAGGGCATCATCCAGGCCACGATACGCTTTGATCAGGTCATAAAAGGGCTGACCCGTCTCCCGCTCAATGATCTTCACCATGATGCGGCCCTCTTCCACGTACATTTGCTTCAGGGGCTCTTTGTAGGTGTTCTTCAATTGTTTGTAGGTCTGGCGTAGATACCGCTTTTCTTGTCTACGCTTATCGAAACTGCCCAGTGTGTCTTCCGTGGCTTTGAGCAAGGTGATTGCCTGTCGGGCATAGGGCAAAATGCGATTCACATAGTAGCGGGTGCGCCAGAATTCGCGGTAGTCTTCGCGGGAACTGTAGCGCTCTTTTTCCACGAGAATAAAGGGGTCCAGGTGCACCACAGAGTGTCGATAGAGGGTATCAGTATAAGCGGTAACACTATCCCAGGAGGCCGTCTGCCCCAAGGCTGATAAAGGGAAAAGTACAAGCAGCAATACACCTCGCATACTTACTGTAACCCCAAACCGGGGTGAAAAATTGCATTAATTACGATAGGTGCGCCAGGCTTCTGCCACCTGATCGGCTACAGCGCTATCCGGCTCTTTCTCCATATCCAACTTAGGCAGAATACGCGTAAAGAAAGCCTCTTGCTCTTTACCGGCCGCCAACGCTTTTTCGTAAGGGATATGACTAAAGGTCACCTGCGTATACTGCGGAATGAAATCCTCCGGGTATTTTTCGTGCAATACTTTCTCTAGCTTCTTCCGATACAAAAAGGAAGGGTCATCCACCCGATCGCGCATCTCAACGAAATTTTGCAAGGCCAGATCGGCAATGGCATCGGCTGATGGCTTGCGACTTTCCTGGTAGGCATCCAAAACGGCCGGCCAGTCATCGCCATGTTGTACCATGCATTGGTGCAAGACATCACAATCTTCAAAGCCGCTGTTCATACCCTGACCATAAAAGGGCACGATAGCGTGGGAGGCATCTCCGATCAGGGCAATGGAATCGTGCTTCACCCAGGGATAACAACGTACGGTCACCAAGCTGGAGGTGGGATTGGAAAAATAGTCTTCTTCCAAATCGGGCATGAGCGGAATAGCATCAGCAAAATAGGCTTCAAAGTACCGCATCAAGGAGGCCCTATCCGTTACCTGATCAAAGCCACCTGTACCTTCGAAGGGTGCAAACAAGGTGCAAGTGAAGCTACCGTCAAGGTTCGGTAGTGCGATTAACATGAAATCGTGCCTTGGCCAGATGTGTAAAGCATTCTTTTCAATCTGCCACCCACCCCCGGTGGCAGCGGGTATGCTCAGCTCTTTGTAGCCATGCGGCAAATACATTTGCTGGTAGTCAAATCGATCGGTCTTCATCATGCTTAGCCGAACCCGGCTAAATGCGCCATCTGCACCAAAAAGCAGGTCGGGGTGTACCTGCTGCCCACCAGACAAATGGGCGACACCGCTATCCAGGTCTACTTCATCGCATCCATTTTCGAAAACCAACTCCACGCCATGCTGCTCAGCATAATCCATCAGCACCTGGTTCAGTCCGCCACGAGAGACGGAGTAGATAGCCTGATCTTCTTTACCGTACGGTTGATAGCTGGTAGAACCATCTTCATGATGGATCATGCGTCCATACATGGGAATACCCATGTCGCGCACCGGCTTATCCGCGCCCACTTTGGCCAGGGCTTTCCAGCCCCGGTCACTCAGTGCCAGGTTAATACTACGCCCTCCGCCTATATTAGCCTGTCGCATATCCGGTCTGCGTTCATACACGGTCACTTTGTGACCTTCCTTTGCGAGGTAGACGGATAATAGAGAACCGACCAGGCCGGCTCCCATTACTGCGATTTCTTTTTGTTGTGCCATGATTTAGCCTTTCAGTAATTCCGCAAAACGGAATGCATCTTCAAATCGGTTGTACAGGGGTACCGGAGCCACCCGAATCACGTTTGGATGGCGCCAATCGGCTACTACCCCCTGCGACTCGAGTCGCTGGAACAGTGCTTCCCCGTCCTCACCCGTCAGAATGGACAATTGGCAGCCGCGTTGGTTCGGATCAGCAGGCGTAATGAGCTGTAGCCCCAAATCATACGTATCATTCACATGGTGGAGGCAAAACTCCAAAAAGCCCGTTAGAGCAATGCTCTTTTCCCGAAGCTTATCCATTCCTACCTCACTGAAAATATCCAGTGAAGCTTTGTGTGCCACCATATTGAAAACCGGGGCATTGCTATTCTGCCAGGCGGCAGCCCCCTCCATGGGCACAAACCCTTTCTCCATCTTGAAGCGCGTATCTTCCTTGTAGCCCCACCAACCATTAAATCGTGGAATATTGGGATCGTGCAAGTGTTTATCATGGATAAAGACGCCACCTACCGACCCGGGACCCGAGTTGAGATACTTGTAGGTACACCATGCAGCAAAGTCGACCTCCCAATCGTGTAGTTGAAGAGGTACATTGCCAGCAGCATGGGCACAGTCAAAGCCTACCATAGCACCTACCTTGTGCCCAGCCTCGGTGATGGACGGCAAGTCAAAAAACTGACCGGTATAGTAGTTTACGCCACCGATCATGATCAGTGCCAGACTATCGCCTGCCTCCTCAATGGCGGCCAGGATATCCTCGGTGCGCAGGGTATGCTCACCAGCTCTTGGCATCAACTCAATCAGTCCGTCCTTGGGGGCAAAGCCGTGGTATTGCAGTTGGCTTTCAACGGCATAGTGGTCACTGGGAAACAGATGCCCTTCAACCATAATCTTATACCGCTGTGGTGTTGGCCGGTAAAAAGAAACCATAAGCAGGTGCAAATTCACCGTAAGCGTATTCATAACGACTACCTCTTGCGGCAAAGCACCGACAATGGCAGCCGCTTGCTCGCTAAAACGCTTGTGGTAATGCATCCAGGGATGCGCTGCTTTGAAATGGCCTTCCACCCCGAGCTCCGCCCAGTCCTTCAACTCTTGGTCGATATGCGCACGTACCGTCTTAGGTTGCAACCCCAGCGAGTTGCCGGTGAAATAAAGTACATCTTCGCCCTTGTGCCGGGGGAAATGAAACCGTTCACGATACGCCCGCAGGGGGTCTTGGGTATCGCGTTCCTGTGCATAGGCCAGGCTATAGTTCATCGTCATTATTCAAATTGTGCTTTATCCAATTGCATCCACTCCAGTGCTGCACCATGCAGCAACTGTGCCTGCGTATTTTTATCCAGACCTGCTGTTCTGATCAGTTTTCCCGGCTCCAGCTCACCCAGAGGAAAGGGATAGTCGGTACCCAACGCAACGCGATTGGCGCCCATGAGTTTGACAATGTAATGGAGCATATCATGGCTATGCACCAAAGAGTCGAGCCAAAACTTGCCGAGATACGCCATAGGCGGCACATTATTGTCCACCGCACAGAGATCGGGTCGCACATCAAAGCCATGTTGAATGCGGCCAATGGTGGCCGGAAAGCTGCCTCCGCCATGCGCAAATGCCACCCTTAGCCTGGGAAGTTTTTCAAAAATCCCGGAAAAGATCATGGAGCAAATTGCCAGAGAGGTCTCCGCAGGCATACCCACCAGCCATGGCAACCAGTATTGCTCCATATTTTCCTTACCCATCATATCCCAAGGGTGCACAAACAGGGCTGCCCCCAGCTCTTCTGCCGCCTGAAAAACGGGAAACAAATTCTCATCGCTAAGATTCCACTCATTGATGTGGCTCCCTATCTCCACGCCCACGAGTCCGATTTCCATGCAGCGTTCCAATTCTTTGATCGCCAAATCCGGAGCTTGCATGGGCAAGGTGCCCAACCCTATGAATCGCTTCGGATATTTTTCTACTATGCCGGCAATGTGATCGTTGAGAAACTGGCTCAGCGCCAGCGTATCGTACGGTTTGGCCCAATAACTGAAAAGCACCGGAATGGTGCTGAGCACCTGTACATCCACCCGCTGCGTATCGCACTCCTTAGCTCTGACAGCGGGATCCCAGCAGTTGGCCTGTATCTCCCGGAAAAATTTATCATCCTTCATCATCCGGGCACAGCCGGCCTTATGATGATCGAGATGGATGAAGCCCCCATAGCCAAACTTATCTGCCCAACGGGGCATGTGTTCCGGCATAATGTGGGTATGAATATCGATGGATAGGCACATATCCTGTAAAGTTACAGGATTGCCCAAAGAGGTAAAGCACTAGTCCACAAAACGCTCGTCCACTTCCATCACATAGCCACAATTGTCGCAAGTGCGCAAGGTCTCCGAGCCATAAAATGCCTTGAATCGTGGCAGAAAGTCTTTCTCAATATTGGTCAGCGGAAAATAGGTCTCATGCAACTTGTGGTTACAATTGTCACAGAACCACATTAATCCATCCTTGTAGTCCGTTCCAATGCGTACACGCTCTATGACCAACCCTATGGAATTTGCTTTACGCATGGGTGAATGGGGTACTTTTGCAGGCAATAGGAACATATCTCCCGGCCCCAGGTGTATGTCGCGAGGCTGCCCCTCCTCCTGAATACGGACCGTGATTTCCCCCTCGAGTTGATAAAACAACTCTTCCGTCTCATTGTAATGGTAATCCTTCCGCGCATTGGGGCCCGCTACCACCATGACAATGTAGTCTTCTCCTTCTGGATATAAATTTTTGTTGCCCACCGGGGGCTTTAGCTTATCTCGGTTTTCGGACAGCCATTGATCCAGATTAAATGGTGCTGCAATTGCCATAGACCTGTTTTTCTCCCAAAATAACGGATTTGGCAAACATGGCCCAATGCCATACCGCCTACATCTTGTAACTTTAAATCATGAATACTTCACTACAAGGACAATATGCTTTTGTGTGTGGCAGCACACAGGGTATCGGTAAGGCAACAGCAGAGGTGTTGGCCCAACTGGGCGCTACCATTACCCTGCTGGCCCGCAATGAAGGCAAGCTAAAGGCGGTGCGTGATGCGCTACCCACACCGCATCAACAAGTACACGATTACATTGTAGCAGATTTCAATTCGCCTGAGGTGCTGGGCCAAAAAGTAGCCGACTACCTCAAAAAGATAGATCATCCTATACATATTTTGGTCAACAATACAGGTGGGCCTCCGGGTGGACCGATTGTGGAGGCCGCTAAAGATGCCTTTTTATCGGCCTTCCAACTGCACTTGATCAGCAATCATACGCTGGTACAATCCTTGTTGCCAATCATGCAGCAAAATGGTGGCGGAAGAATTATAAATGTCATTTCCACCTCAGTGAAAGCGCCCCTGGCGGGCCTGGGGGTCTCCAATACCGTACGTGGGGCGGTGGGCAACTGGTCGAAGACCCTGGCCAATGAATTAGGTAAAGACAACATAACGGTGAATAATGTACTGCCGGGCGCAACAGCTACCGATCGGCTAACTACCATCATTGCAAAAAAAGCCGAGCGTACGGGAAAAACAGAAGCCGAAGTGGCCCAACAGATGCGTGGGGCAATCCCCTTGCAGCGCTTTGCTGAACCGCAGGAGGTGGCACACGCCATTGCTTTTTTGGCTAGCCCTGCTGCCAGCTATATCACCGGCATAAACCTGCCTGTAGATGGTGGACGAACGCCCAATTTATAACCCGAAACCGCTCCTATGAAGATTGATAAATACATCAAGAATTACATTGGCGGCCAATTGGTGGACCCCATCCCGAATGAATACCTCGACAATGTCAATCCTGCCACCGGTGAAGTATACAGTTTTATTCCGGACAGTGACGAGCAGGATGTTGCCATGGCCGTAGAGGCAGCAGCCACAGCATTCCCGGCATGGAGTCAGTCATCGATTGAAGCGCGCTTCAAAATTCTAAACCGGGTGGCGGATTTGATCTATCAAAACCTGGATGTACTGGCCATGGCGGAGTCAGCAGACAATGGTAAGCCTGTCAACCTGGCCCGCAAGGTAGATATACCGCGAGCAGAGGCCAATTTCCGGTTTTTTGCTACCGCAGTAAAGCACTTTGCCTCCGAGTCGCACCACATGCGGGAGGGAGCAATAAACTACACCCTACGTTTGCCTATCGGAGTGGTCGGCTGCATCTCGCCCTGGAACTTACCCCTTTACCTGTTGAGCTGGAAGATTGCCCCAGCACTTGCCGTAGGCAATTGCGTGGTAGCCAAGCCTAGCGAGGTAACGCCCATGACCGCCTACTTGCTGAGCAAAATCTGCATTGATGCCGGACTGCCGGAAGGCGTACTCAATATCGTACATGGTTTGGGCGGCAAGGCAGGAGACGCGATTGTAGCTCATCCTAAGGTGAAGGCGGTCTCCTTTACCGGTGGCACGCAGACCGGGAAGATGATAGCGACCAAAGCGGCTCCCCATTTCAAGAAGCTATCCCTTGAGATGGGTGGGAAAAACCCCACCCTCATTTTTGACGATTGTGACTTTGAGGAGACCGTTAAGCAAGTGACCCGTTCTGCCTTCAGCAATCAGGGGCAGATATGCTTGTGTGGTTCCCGCATTTACATTCAAAAGGGTATTTACGAAGCCTTCAAAGAAGCTTTTATTGAGAAGGCAAGACTCATGCAGGTAGGCGATCCGCAAGACCCACACACCCAATTGGGCGCCATTGTATCCAAAGACCACCATGATAAGATACGCGGCTACATCCAGTTGGCAGAGGAAGAAGGAGGCACTATCCTCTATGGTGGCCGTGTGCCGGAAGTAAACAAACGCTGCAAGGACGGGTACTTCCTGGAGCCTACGATTATTGAAGGCTTACCCCTGCAGTGCCGCACCAACCAGGAGGAGATTTTTGGACCGGTGGTTACGATTCAACCTTTTGAGGATGAGCAGGAAGCCCTGGCACTGGCCAATGGTACGGAATACGGTTTGGCTTGTAGCCTTTGGACATCTAATCTGACACGCGCCCATCGATTAGGACAGCAGTTGGAGTTTGGCATTGTATGGATTAACTGCTGGATGCTCCGCGATCTGCGGACGCCTTTTGGGGGCATGAAAAATAGTGGCATGGGTAGAGAAGGCGGCTGGGAAGCACTGCGATTTTTCACCGAGCCTAAAAATGTATGCGTGAAGTATGGATTTGACGATGGTGCTTCATGAGAAAAGAAGATCAACAGCAGAATATTCGTGTCCAACTGATTATAGTTAGTGTGGGTCTGCTGTTGATGGGGGGCAAATTTGTAGCCTACCTCATCACCCATTCCAATGCTATTCTTACCGATGCACTGGAAAGCATTGTCAATGTAGTGGCAGGTGCCTTCAGCTTGTATGGCCTTATACTCACCGCAAAGCCCAAAGATGAGAACCACCCCTACGGACATGGGAAAATTGAATTCATATCGGCCTCTATTGAAGGAGGGTTGATCGCTGCAGCAGGCTTACTCATTATCAGTAAATCGATCTACAACCTGATCCTCCCGCAGCCCATTACCAATTTGGACATTGGGTTATACATTACGGCCGCAGCGGGTGCGGTAAACTTCTCCATGGGTTACTTTACCGCCCAGCGGGGAAAACATATCGGCTCTCTCCCCTTACAGGCCAGCGGCAAACACCTCATGAGTGACGGATGGTCAACATTGGGACTCATTGTAGGGCTGGGGCTTATATTGCTTACGCAATGGTGGTGGCTGGATAGCGTGGTGGCCATTCTTTTTGGCGGTATCATTCTCTACACAGGTTACCAGATCATTCGGCCCTCCGTAGCCGGGATAATGGATGAGGCCGATTATGAGGTGCTGGAAAAAATGGCCTCCATTTTAGAAAAGAATCGCAAGCCGGATTGGATAGATGTACACAATATGCGCGTCATCAAGTATGGCGCTACCTTACATATTGATTGTCATGTTACCTTACCTTGGTATTATGAGGTAAAAAAGGCGCACGATGAAATTGAAGAAATTGACAGACTGATCAATCAAAATGTAAGGGCCCGCGTTGAGTTTTTCATTCATGTTGACCCTTGTCTTCCCAAGTCGTGCCCGCTTTGTCAGAAGATGGATTGTGCAGTGCGGCAGGCTCCCTTCCAAACATTGATTCCCTGGTCGCTGGATACAATAATGCAGAATAAAAAACACACCTTATGAGTACAGGCAACATTAATACCGACAAGGCGCCCAAACCCGTTGGGCTCTATCCACATGCCCGGCAGGTGGGCGACCTTCTATTTCTTTCCGGCATTGGCCCCCGCGTAGCCGGTTCGGGTGATGGCGATAGTCAAGTGCCCGGGCTTACGGTCAATAAGAATGGACTCTTTGAAGCCTTTGATTTTGAAGCTCAGGTGCACTCCGTATTTGCAAATGTGAAAGCGGTATTGGAAGCGAGTGGGTCCCGGTGGGAAAACCTGGTTGATATCACCGTCTTCCTGGTAGATATGAAGCGTGATTTTCTCATTTTTAATCGCGTCTATGCGGAATACTTTAAAGATATGGACCCTAAACCGTGCCGCACTACGGTAGAGGTAAAGGCGTTACCGACACCAATTGCCATTGAGCTGAAGTGCGTGGCTACCGTGCAGTAACTATTTGGTGGACTTACCCCACATGGCTTTTTCCTCTTCACTGAATAAATCTGGAAAGAGGTAGATCTTTTGAAATCGAGGCGGCAAATACTTCTGCCAGTTGGTACCCCCTGTAGCAGCGATGTCTTCCGGATCCTTTTGCAGGTAACGAACGGCTGACTTATAATGCATCAGTGGCCAACGCACCTCGATATTCAGGTCCATCTCGCGCAACTGATGGATCAAGGCCTCATTTGCCTGCTCCTTTTCGGGCAGAGCTTTGTAGCATTGCCATAGGTTTCGGGTGGCGTATGTATCAATGAGGTGAAGGAACTCCGGTGTATATTTTTCCTCAAACTGTTTCAGTGTTAAGGTCTTTTTACCGGTAGCCAATTCTTTACCGCCCATCTTCCAATAAAAGTACTCGTAATAGTCCTTTGGGTCTGCGGCCGATGTCACTTCCTCACGGCTGCCCTGGTATATCAGGTTTTGCGCATCGGTAGACAGGATCTCAATAATGCGGTACTGTGCACTCTGAAAACCGCTGGCTGGCAGTAATGACATACGAAATTTCAGGAATTGCTCCTTATCCATGCCATCCACCATAATCTCATAGGACTGTACCAAATGGGTAAAATAGTCGTTTACCCGTTTGATGTATTTGGTCAGTGTAGCCGCATCCAATCGCTCTTCCGCATCAGTAATCTGCTTGATGGCCTTTATCGACAACTTGAAGTAGAGCTCGGTAATCTGATGGTAAACGATAAAGATCTCTTCATCGGGAAAACTGGTTCTGGGGGTTTGCAGGTTGAGCAGTACATCTAAATGAATGTAGTCCCAGTACTTCAGAAAATCCGCATACAGCAACCCTTCCAGATAGGATTGCATGTTTTGCCCCATGGCCGCATACTTCTCTTCCAGTTGCTTCAGCCGTTCGAGCACCTCGGGTTCAAAATGCATACATCATTGGGTTAGGTACCCTGTAAAGATACCGAATTGATGAGGCGAAGCCGTCTTTAGCGCACCTTTATCTTTTGTCCGGGCATAATGAGCGAATTTGCCTGCATGCTGTTGAGGGCCAACAACGTTGATAATCGCATACCGTGCCTTTTTGCGATGGAATACAGTGTGTCACCACGGACAATCGTGTAATAGTCGCCATAGTGCCGGTGGGTTAAGTGATCGAACCATGCAGGCGTCATTTCTGCACTGATGAACTGAAGGTGCCCCGTTTCAAAATCGATCAGAAGGCGGGGATCGATAGACCAGCCTTTGTAGCGCACTTCAAAGTGAAGGTGGCTACCCGAGGCGCGGCCGGTACGACCACCTAAGCCAACAACATGCCCTGCGTCAATAGGGTCACCCGGGGATACCAATAATCGGGAGAGGTGCGAATAAAGGGTCTCCAGTCCATTGTAGTGCCGTACCACCACCACATAGCCGTAGGAGCTGGAATACCGGGCAATACGAACCACCCCATCAAAAGCATTATATACGTTATCTCCTGTGTTCAGGTCAATATCAATACCATAGTGCCACCGATAGCGCCTAAAGCCGAATTCGCTTGTAATTGGACCCGCCACCGGGTGTACAAAATCGCACGATTGAGGGGATACTAGTGCCAAGCAGATTGTATCGTCAAATTCGTTGGGATTGAATGAATAGGGGTGAATTTTGCGGTCATCCCAATGATTGTATATGTCCTGGGCCGGATAAGCGCAAAACTTTTGGTGCTGTGTAATGCCTTCAATGTCCCAATGCGCAAAAGAGGTGTCATTGGGTAAAGAATCATTGGCTACCTCATCGGTGTTGGGGTCATTGTGGGCCAACACTGCGCCACCCAATAGTGTGACAAAAATCGCAAGTAAAAGTCTCATGCATCAACGTGTCCTATCCAACGGATAAAGCGGACAATAGTCTGACTGCAAATGTAGCAGTAGCTATGGCCTGCTAGTAAACAGTTTTGAACAACGCTAAACGGACTTGTATAATTGGGTTACCCTTGTGTTGTATTCACTTTTACCATATTGACCAGTAAACCGGGGATATAGCTGCTTTGTGCTGTACAACCCCACTCATGGCTCCTTCGATAGCTCCAGAAAACCCCTGTTTATAACCTGCTGGTTTTCAACATTTAGAGACGTGCCTCAAATGGATGGCGAAGTCCACCGTAACTGATTAAGTCCACTTTTACCCAGCCAACCGTGAGAGGCGACTCAATACGAACCGGTATTTGATTGTTGTCGGCTGTGACATATAAGGTCATCTCTTCGCCACCGTCAAAGTAATCGTTGTCCACCAGTAGCGGCTTAATCATGTACGTATCAAACTTTCCCAGCTTGGTTTTGACCTCCGTGCGTCCTACATAACGGATATATAGGTTGTACACTTTCTTGTCAATAAACACATCGATGGGGATTTTATCGCCCGGTTGGTATTTACTGTAATCAATGTTTCGTGCGTAATAAATGGCTGACACCACATCATGTACACAAGGATTGATACCGAAAGTATCCCGCTGCACGGGCTCCTGCTTATAGTTGTGTGTAAACACCTTGTCATCGGCAGGTGAGAAGTCGTATCGCTCCTTGATGATGAATCCCCCTTCGTTCACATCACGTGCAAATCGGTACGGCTGTTGGGTTTGCGGATCGATATAACTCTCATACACATCACGCACCCGGTAAAACCACTCATACGACTTATACGTAGCCCCATCGACCCGCAGGTGCCAGGCTTCTTTTCCCTGCAATGCAGTAGTGTCCACTTTGAATACCATCTCACCTGCACTCAGCCAGAAGGCTTTCCAATTGTAGTAAAATTTGAAAACCATTTTCTCTCCTGGTTGGTAGGCGGTATTCTGCAGAGAGCACAACCGGTCAGTCGCAGGTACGCTATCCGGCAGAGGCGGTTGGGACATGGTAGCCATGAATAGAGCTAACGGAATCAAAATATTAGGCAACATAGTGCTTGGTTTTCAATGAAGCAATGATGACGCCACCCAATAGAGCAGGTAACAACAAGTTTACTACCCACAATGTGGTGGAAGCCACAACAGCCGCAGTGGCTGATGCACCCAAAGGAACCAGCAAATTTGCTGCCAAACTTCCTCGCACTCCTATTTCGAGGGCTGCCGGTACCGGAAATCCCATCTGAAATAAAAAGAGCAGCGGTACGATCAACAGTGCAGTGGTCAGCGCAATGCCCGTAAACCAATAGATCAACAACGCATACTGCAATGTATACACACCATATCGGCACAACGATAAGAGAAGCACCCCTGTCATTTCCTGCGAAGGATACCGCTGCAGCACAGCGATGATGCGGTACCATCGCTTTGTAGTCCATTCTGGGCGCCACTTACCCAACCAGCTCCACCAGACAGACAGCCTGTAGTAGGCTATCAAGCCTAGTATCAGTCCTATCATACCGACTACAATAAAAAGAATATCAGCCACGATCCCCGCGCCTTGCCACCTGCCGGTCCAAAAGAGTAAACTAAGTAGTCCTATACCTACTGTGGTCAGGATTTGCGCAAATGAGTTCACCAGGGTAACTACTACACCGCGTAGTCGATACCTACCTTTCAATAATAAAATCCGACCGGCATACTCACCCATTCGGTTGGGTGTAAACAATGTAAAAGAAACACCGGCTAATACCGCCCGAATGGACTGCCAAAAAGATGACGGCACCACAGCACGGACCAGGCGATGCCATTTTAGTGCTTCTATGGTCCAGTTTAAAGGCATGAGCAATAACACGATCCAACCCCAATAAGCGCTATCGGATTGTACATAATCCTGTAAAATACCGGACCATTCTTGCAGGGCCTGATCATAGTAGAGATAGTAAACCAGGCTCCCGGCAAGGAAAAGCAAAATCGCTACCTTTAAAAAAATAGCTAACCAATCGCGTTGAGAATAAGGCATAGGGAAAATGTCAGCTAAAGATAGCATTATCATAGGTGTAGACCCGGGCACTACCGTGATGGGGTACGGGGTACTGCAAGTGCAGCAGCATAAGTATACCCTGCTTAGTATGGGTGTCGTCAAGTTGCAAAAGCATACTGACCACTATGAACGATTGCACAAGATTTATGAGAAGATCACACAATTAATTCATCACTATCGGCCGGAGGTACTATCTATCGAGGCCCCTTTTTATGGTAAAAACGTGCAATCGATGCTAAAATTGGGACGTGCCCAGGGTGTAGCCATGGCAGCGGCTATGGCACAGGGGCTACCGGTGTTCGAATATGCGCCTAAAAAGATCAAACAATCCATAACGGGTAGTGGCAATGCCTCCAAAGAGCAAGTTGCGGGGATGCTGGCTCATCTCGTTCCGTTTGACCGCTCGCCTAAATTTTTGGATGCTACTGACGCACTGGCCGCAGCCGTATGCCATCATATTCAGGCAACCAGTCCAGGTGGTGGAACAAAAAAAGGCAATACCGATTGGAGCAGCTTTGTAAAGAACAATCCTGGCCGGGTAAGCTGATCAAATGACTTCTGCGATTTCTTTCGCTATAGCGGCTAACTCCTCTTGTGTGAGATCTAACTTTGGACGGGAGAAGTCGATATCATGTACATGGCTAATGGGGATGAGGTGAATGTGCGCATGGGGCACTTCTAATCCTACAACAGCCATCCCTACGCGTTCGCATGTCATAGTTGCGTCTATAGCCTTGGCTACTTTTTGGGCGAATGTCATCAATTCGCCATACAGTGGCTCCTGCACATCAAATAGGTAATCTATCTCCGGCTTAGGGATCACCAACGTGTGTCCTTTAGCAAGAGGATTGATGTCAAGAAAGGCAAGACAATTGTCTGTTTCAGCGACTTTATGGCAGGGAATCTCCCCTTGTACGATTTTGGTAAAAATGGAGGCCATAGGTTACATATCGATGGTTATCTCTAATATTTCGAACTCCATCATTCCTGATGGCACCTTTATAGAGGCCACATCTCCAACCACTTTGCCCAGCAGACCCTGACCGATAGGTGAATTAACGGATATTTTACCCTGCTTGAGATCGGCCTCGTTTTCAGAAACCAAGGTAAATTTTTGTTCCTTCTTCAGTTTTTTATTCATCACCCGTACCGTGTTCAGCACCTGTACCTTACTGGTATCTAAGGCACTTTTATCCAATAAGCGAGCATTAGCCAACGTAGTCTCCAACTTGGCAATCTTAGCCTCGAGGTGGCCTTGTGCCTCTTTGGCCGCATCATATTCGGCATTCTCAGACAGATCGCCCTTTTCGCGTGCTTCTGCGATAGCCTGTGCCATCTCAGCCCGACCTTTTGTTTTCAGTTCCTCTACTTCCTTCTTCAGCTTTTCCAACCCCTCTTTGGTGAAGTAAGTTACGTCTCCCATAATACTCTGTTTACGAACAGGTTAAAATAAAAAAAGAAACGCTCCTATCCCTAGAAACGTTTCTTATGCAAAGTTAGGATAATTCCTTAAAAGTCCAATGTAACGCCAACGGTGTGGCTTCCCTGGAAGCTTGGATTGGTGGTACGATAGGCATAATCCAAAGCCATCCGAGGTACTTCTTCATCGCTGGAGAATGGAATCATCACGGTGAATCCACCCGCCCAACCGGTGAATGCGTTACCATTTAATACCTCAGCATTGAGGAATCCTTCTTCGTAGCGATATCCTCCACGGAGTAAAAACATTTCACGGCCTTTCACCTTCAAGCCATACTCCAAACCAAGTCCAATCTGATCCCGGTAAAATGCATTTGAAGTAAAGCTACCTGCCACCGTGATACGGTGCTTGTATTGCACATACATGTCGTAAGAAGCTCCGATATTCAATTGCGAAGGCAACTCAAATGCTTGCGATAATTGACTTACCGTGTTTTGATAGGTCCCAGCAATAACATCAGCCCGGAACTTCAAACCATCACCGGAGAAGCTCATCGGTGTACCTACATTACGCAGTGACACACCAAACTTAAACTTGTCTGGGTAGGTATCATTACCGGTATTGTATTGCAGCCCTGCATCAATCGCAACGCCAGTGGCCCGGGCATCGGGAATGCCTTCAGATACGATACGTACAACCACCCCACCATGAATAAAGTCTGCAAACGAATGCGCGTAGGCAATACCAATGTTTACAAACTGCGGAGAGAAAGTACCCAAACCGCCTTCCGGTTGGTTGGTGGTAGTAATCTCAATATCACCATATCCCACAGTCATCACACTCAGTCCCAGGGTACCATCACCCAGGTTCTGTCCAAATCCGAGGGCATTCACATTTATACCACTTCCCACAAGGTATTCGGTGCGAGAAAAAGCTACCCCAGTCTTATCCAGAAAGGCCAAGCCAGCCACATTCACACGCATGGCTTCAATACCTCTGATATTGGAATAATTCACGTTATTCCACCCCAGACTTCTGGACCAGGGATTGACTAGTAATTCAGAGGCACCCGCTTGTCCGGCACGGTCTGGATTGCCCGCAAAGAGGCCCTGTGTAACCATGACTACCGTCAGACATACCAATAACAGTCGCTTCATATTTAGAGTCATTTGCATCATTTTAGAATGTATCCAAGTCAATTGGTCGCATTACGCCAAACCACTTAACAGTGCGGCTACCCACACCCGGTGCATCTACGTGAATGAGATAAACACCACTGGCCACCGGCACATTTTTGTTGTTCGTCAAGTCCCAATCAAGCGAGGAGTCAAAGTTGGTCTTAGCGGACCCTACCGTTCCTCCTTCACTAACATCGGCAGGCACCTCACGGGCAAACCGTCTGATGAGCACACCATCTGTAGAGTAAATACTTACTGTACATCTGGCAGGCAAATTGGTGATTCGTACCCTGTTATCCAGCTGACTGGCTTCGTAAGAACTGTATGCATAATACGGATTAGGTACCACACGGATATTATCCAATGCGCTACTTGCTACTTCTGCTTGCTCCAATTCCGGTGCCAGGTCACTGGTAGAGAAACGGTACAGCGGCATTTCACCGGTTTGTGTGCCCCTGTAGGGTTTACCCACACGCAGACGAACTGTAGTCTCGGTCGGAATAATACCCTCTTCAGGAGAAAGCAACTCAAAGCCCGGTGCCAAATGCGCCATAGAGACCCAATCCACCGTAAAGAAATTATCACGAAGGGCTCTGTCTTCTTGGCTTGAAGTACTAGCATCACTCAAAGCCGTCCACAGTTCCTTCCCTCTATCATATTTTGTGTCTTGGATGTAGATGTAGTGCTTACCTCCAAAGGTCCAGGTCACACCACCAGCTCCGGCACCAATATTCAATCGGGAAGTCGGGTTCCAAATCATATCAGCCCCATTATCACCCACTAGCCAACTGTCTTCTGAGAAGACAATGTTTAACCTTTCACCCGTTTCGATATTTATAGCATAGCCCGGGAACCAGGATAGGCCTAAGGTATCGGGCGTGTAAGAGCCATCCTTATTCCAAGATGCATGCTGGCGCAAGCCCAGTTTATTGGCGTTACCTTCAGCCAGTGATGGATCGTCTGACATTTCCAATACTACACATCGCGTCCACTTAGATTTGTCTGGCGTGAACACTACATCAACACTGGAAATATTCTCCATTTTCGCCCGTGCAGAGAAACCAATGATTCTTCGCATAGGAGCAAGTGGATTCTCTTCAATAGTACGGTTGTAAGATCCTACCAACGGCATTGGCGCCCAGGTACCATCTAAAATGCTCTCGTATGATTCCGTGGAATCACCTAACACATCATTGTAGGCGTTATTATTATCGTTGCTGAATGTACCAGCACGAATCCAGTTAAAGAAAGTAAAGCCATCCTGATCTTCAATACCATCCAGCCATTGGATTTGAGGGTCAGCATACGTTTTAGAGGCTTCCAGGAAGCCATTATCAGGAACACGATCAAATCCGGGATCACGAGTCTGCTGAATTTGTACACTTAAGCCCCACTTGGGTATCAACTGTTCGTTGTCTACCAAAATGGTGGTATCCGACAACACTTCTTCACCAGTGGTTAAGTTGCGAAGAATCCAACGAGTCGAGTTTTCTCGCAGTATCAGGTTGGACTGCACGCCTTGAGTATCAATTATCTCCAATTCAAAGTCTGCATCTGGCACTTTAATTGGGTCATACACCTTCACATTTACCGGGCTGGCATTCAAAGCATATAGCGGTTCATCGGCTGCGCCTTCTGCCAATGCCTCAGCAATAGCTGATTCATCAAGATCCACAACTTCACCCCCATTGCCTGTACCTCGGATCTGGCGGATTTGAGGTTGCTCACCATATTCAGTTTTCAGTACCGTACCGCCATTTTGTGGAGTTGGAGGGTGAGGAATCGCACTATATATACTAATGTTATTCCGACCTTCCAAATAAGGCTCTTTCTGGCTCAGGTCATTACCCGCTTCGTAAGGTATATAATTGTTGTGCGCATAGGCTACTACGGTGTAGTAATAGGCCCTATGATTAACCAAACCCCGATCTCCCGTAGCAAAAGCGTCTTCCGTGATGCGGAAGCTGTGTTGAATGCCTTCATCATTACCGTCTACCATAAGCATAGGCACCTCAGCATTCACCGTTTGGTCAAAAGTAAAATTGACCAACTTACTGATGCCATCCTGCTTATCTACCTGCACAATTGGTCGAGCGCGGCTAAGATCACGAAGTTCTGACGCTGACACTTGAGCGTTGCGCAATTGGTAGATGATATAGCCTTGGAAATCGAATGTGGAGTCCGTAACATTTGTATCTTGCAGACCATCAATCACCGACTTCAATACAGGATCTACTTCACTGTAGGTTTCCTTAAAATTATTGGCTTTCGGGTT
>CAJXXO010000013.1 GCA_913062655.1 uncultured Bacteroidota bacterium
TGTCAGCCCACATTTACTGGCTACATTTACGATTAATAAGGTTTTGCCTTCAAACTCACTTAAACTGACCTCGTTACCGTCAATGTCGGTCAAGGTAAATTCATGCACATTTTGTTGGGCCATAATGGAGAGGGTCAATAAGAAACTGATGATGAAGGTAGTAAAGGCTTTCATAGTATGATTTTAATAAGAGGCAAAACGACTGTACCCACAAAAAGGTTTGCCCAATGACCAAAATGAATAGTGACCGCAAAAAGATAGCGCTACTTATGCCCTTTTTTGGGGGCTCACACCGCCAATGGGCAGAGGGCTGGCAGACTCACAGCCGCCACGATATACATTTGTTTACCCTGCCCGACCGTCATTGGAAATGGCGTATGCATGGGGCTGCCATCACCCTCGCCCGCCAACTCCTCAGCGCTGGCTTTTTGCCCGATGTGATCGTAACGACTGACATGTTGGACGTAACCGTATTGTCTAGCCTGCTGCGGCAATCCTTTCCAACAACGCCCATTATTCTGTACATGCATGAAAATCAACTTACCTATCCCTGGTCCCATACTGATCCCGACACCACCTTGCAGCGCGACCGCCACTATGCCTTCATCAACTATACCAGTGCACTGGCTGCCGATAGTGTGTGGTTCAATTCACACTTCCACCAAAAAAGTTTTCTATCTGCCTTGCCCGACTTTCTGCGCGCCTTTCCCGACCATCAGGAAATGGATACGGTGACAACCATCCAGCGCAAAAGCACCGTCATGCCACTGGGGCTCCATCTGCAAGCAATGGATAAGCTTACAAGTGAACCGGTAGACCGGCCCAACCGTGCGGTACTCCTCTGGAATCACCGCTGGGAATATGACAAAAATCCGGATGACTGGTATAGGTGGCTTGTCCAACTTCGACAACGAGGGCTGGAGTTCAAGCTGGTAATTTTGGGTGAGCAATACGGTCAGTATCCACCTGTATTTGACCAGATGCAGACCACCTTTGCCGAAGATATTCTTCACTTTGGCTACGTTGAAAGCCGGGACGAGTACTACCGCTGGCTGTACCGTGCTGATATCTTACCCGTTACCAGTCACCACGATTTCTTTGGCGTAAGCGTGGTAGAAGCGATGTATGCCAATGTGATTCCCGTATTACCCAAACGGCTCGCCTATCCCGAGCATATTCCAGCGGCTTATCACACTGCCTTTTTCTATGAAAACGAGAAAGAGGGGCTCAACTTTCTCCACCGGCAGATTATGAATGTACGACTGCTGAGAAAGCAGCGCACCGATCATTTTGTAGATCGCTACGATTGGCGGCATATAAGTCCGCGCTACGATGCTGCCATAGATGAGCTCACTTAAGGTTGTAAAATGCGCTGGAGTGCTTGACGAAAGAGGTCGAGGACTTCTTTCTCCCGTACCACCATGCGGTTATCGAGGGACCAATTCCCAACCTCCAGGCTGCCACCCAGGCTTGGATCGCCTGCTATTTTTGTCTGCCGTTGATAGATGCGCGCCCCTTCCCCATCAAGCACCTCCAAATGCAGTCGCAAGACCGGTACGCTGCGTTGCACAGTAATGCCCTTTACCGTGACATCCATTTGTCGTGCTTTAAGTTGACCAGACAGCGCTGCATAGAGGCTGGCGCTTCGCAGGGATTGGGCTACAGCAAATGTATAGTCGGGCCAACCAGGGTACCTGGCCAACAGGTGTTGGCGTTCCTCCAGGGGTGCTTGCACTTCGATAAAGGGTTGCAGGGCCTCTTCCAGTGAACGGTACATTCTTTTTCGTACGCGCGTAGACAGGGAGTCGCGCCTGTTTACCCCACCATTTTCCGTTTCTATGCTTAGTCCGACATTGATTGGGCTGTAGTCGCCAATGCCATCCTCAATGGTGATCGAATAAACTACCAGGTCACGGTACTGTTGGGCCCATTGATCCGGTGATTGCGTGCCACAACTGGTAAGGAGGATAGCATATAGTCCCAGCACCCATCGTCTACCTATTTGTGTACGCATAGCGGAATAACGTTGATTTAATGGGCTTTGTACCCCTCGATGCGTAATTTTAGACAAACTCACCATAAAAAAGTAATCATGGAACGGAGACCTTGGATTATTCCGGGCGTAATTGTAGGCGCCATTATTGTCATTATTCTCATTTTCAGCAACTCGATCTTTTTCACCATCGGTAACGGAGAAAGAGGGGTGATATTTAAACGCTTTGGGGGTGGCCTGGACACCGAAAAGGTGTACGGGGAAGGCTTTCACGCCAAGCCGCCTTGGAATATCCTGTACAAATATGACATCAAAAAGCAAGAACAGGAAGAAACCATGGAGGTACTATCCTCTAATGGACTTGAGATCAAAATTGATCTCTCCATTCGCTATCGCCCCATTGATGAAAAGGTAGGGTTCTTGCATAATCAGATCGGCTCAGACTTTGTACGGAAGATCATTATTCCGGAGGTTCGGTCCTCTACGCGTAAGGTAATCGGTAAATATACCCCTGAGGAGCTTTACAGCTCTAAGCGCGAGGCAATACAGCAGGAGATTTACTCCATGACAGCCAACACCCTGAAAGAAAACTTCATCGATCTTGACGCGCTGTTGATTCGTTCTGTCATCTTACCGCCCAATATCAAAGAGGCGATTGAAAGCAAATTGAAGCAGGAACAGATCAGTCAGGAATACGAATTTCGTATTGAAAAAGAGCGGAAAGAGGCCGAGCGAAAGCGCATTGAAGCGGAGGGAATACAAACCTTTCAGGAGATTGTATCGGAAGGCATCAATGAAAACCTATTGCGCTGGAAAGGCATAGAAGCTACGCAGGAACTGTCCAAATCGCCCAATGCCAAAGTAGTGGTGATTGGCAGCGGAGAGGATGGCTTACCCCTTATCCTGGGTAACCAGTAACCATACATAGTAGCGGCAGCACCAATCAAGATGCTGCCGCTCATTATCTCCTTGGGGGAAGAAGAAAATCACATTTGTTCATACACCTGGCTCAAGAAGCTCACCAAGTCTTTATTGGTTACAATCCCCACAATATCACCATCATCTACAATCGGCAGCGCCTCAAATCTGCGCTCACCCAGAATCTCTGCTGCACGAGCAATGGGGTCATCTGACCGCATAACTACCGGATTGGGGGTCATCCAATCCTCTACCTTAAACACTTCGTCTAAATGCTCAATGCTTACAGAACCCACTTTTTCCAAAGTAGCGGCATAGGCACGCATGATATCGTGGTCGCTGATGATACCCATTAGCACCTCTCCATCCATCACCGGCAGGTGACTGGCATCATACTCCAGAAATAGCTTCTGTACGTCAGAAAACTTTGAATTTACATTGGCCACGACCACCTTCTTGGTCATCACGTAGTAGATTGGATTTTTCTTGTTGAGAATTGACATAAGCTTCGCGTTTGAATCGTTTTGTTGGGCTGGTTTTCCTAACCGAGCGTGAAAATAACAGATTATTTCTCATACCAAATATAGCCCCAATCCACATCTCAAAAAGATGACTTAAATCAGAAAGCAATCCCCCAACTAAATAACAGGCGCGGTTGTGTAATCGATAATTCATGCACAGCGTTGTTCCAATCGTAGCGTTCAGTGATGGTTCGATGCTGCTGGCGATAGGCCACCTGGAGTACAAAGTGTAAATCGCGCTGCGTGAAGAGGCGAAGACCCAAGCCGGCCTGCCAAAACAATCCCCCATCCTCTTGGCGGGTGGTTCCCCAACCGTTTTGTTGTTCACGACTTAAGCTGAGGCCATATCCACCACTAGCAAAGTAGTAGGGCGTTGGCCCTTCCCGCGTCCACATTCCCTCCACTTGTAAATAGAGAGGCACCATAGGTGAAAAGTAGCTGTCGTAATAATCAAAACCGGCCCCTAGCCCAATACCAATCGCAGGATGTATAAAGTAGCCGGTGACATTATGTATCGCTACGCCTACTGTACCGGTATTGTTGTACCCACCAGCGGTTTGACCAAAGTTGAGCCCCACGGTAGACGCATTCCACCAGCCCGTGTTTTTGCGTTGCAAGGGCGGCATTGCCTTAGGATCGACAAAGCGAGGTTCTTTGGCGATGCTGTCTACCTCCCCTTGCTCCAGCACAAAGATCGAACCTCCTAACAACTGAATCTTCACTGGCCCCCCAGGTCGATTTTCAATGAGGGTACCACGGAGCTGGCTACCATTGCGCAGGTACACTACATCTTCAAGGGGGCCTTCTTGTGCCTGTGCTCCCATCAGACCGGTTAAGAGAAAAAAGAATAGTGTGATTTGGGTTTTCATGGTTGTTATTTTTATCCTACAAGGCAACCTGAGGCAGGTAGTAAGCCGTATTGCCAGCAAAAGCATTAAAAAAACCAGTATGAAACGTTTGTCTTCTTTTCGATTTCTTTTTCTTGCCCTCGGTATGGCCTTGTTGTTTCAGGGCTGCCTGCAAGATAAGTGTACCAATTCTTATACCTACACCGCCTATATACCGGTTTACATGACATACGATGAGATTCGCGGTGCCGTTGCTTCTGAACCAGCGCGCGATCTTGCGCAACCGGGCAAAATATTTGTAAAGGGGGATTGGCTCTTCATAAACGAAATCCATAAAGGCATACATGTAATTGACAATAGCAACCCTGCCAATCCAACACCGGTAAGTTTTATCAATATACCCGGTAATGTAGACTTGGCCGTACGCGGCAACTACTTGTATGCGGATAGCTACATGGACCTTGTCACAATTGATATTACCGACCCGACACAGGCGGCTGAAGTAGACCGCGAGATGGATGCCCTCCCCATGAACGCTACTGTGCATGCCGATAGCGGAATTGTAGTTGACTATTACACAGAGCGTATCACCGAAGAATATGATTGCAACCTGGGGTTAGCGCGGCATGATGTAGTGACTTTTGAAACAGCCAATGACTTGGCCATGGGTGCTACAGCCGGTACACCAGGCCCTCCGGCCAGCTTTGATGTACCGGGGCTGGGTGGTTCAATGGCAAAGTTCTCACTCGTGGGCAATTACCTCTACGTAATCGATAGCCGGGACATGCACGCCTATGATGTGAGTACCAGCAGTAATCCGAATTTCACGAGCACCCAAAATGTTGGTTTTAATATTGAAACCCTCTGGGGCTACCAGGAACACCTCTTCATAGGAGCGCAGAATGGAATGTACATCTATGAGTGGCTAAACAACCCATCTGACCCTCAGTATATTTCCTTCTATGGACATGTGAATAGCTGCGATCCGGTAGTGGTGAAAGACGACATAGCCTACGTGACGCTGCGCAGCGGCAATCAATGTGCCGGGTTTACCAATCAACTGGAAATCATAGACATTAAGGATGTTACCAACCCCACCTTACTGCACACCTATTCGATGCACAATCCACACGGTTTGGGTATTGATGGCAACACCTTATTTATTTGTGACAATGAGGAAGGGCTGAAGGTGTATGATGCCGCAGATGTAAGTGCCATCGATCAGCACCAAACCGACCACATTGCTACAGTCACCGCTATTGATGTGATCCCGGTTTTCTACGATGACCTACTGATTTTGACGGGGCCTGACGGCATCTATCAGTATGACTACACCGACCCCAATAATCTTTCCATGCTCAGCCATATAGCTGTTTCCCCATAATGTATAGGCGATTTACTTTCGGGGGAATAAAAAAGCGGACTTCATACGAGGTCCGCTTTTCATTTTAGCTGTTTTGTCGAAGCGCTTCCTTACCTACATCGATAAGTTGCTGGGCTTGCCGGGATCCCATGACTCTGTGCACTTCTGTACCATCGGGGGCAATAAACAATAAGGTCGGGTAGGCACGCACCCGGTATTGGCGGGCAAAGTCGGGGCCTTCCCCTTTTTCCATATCGAACTTGTAGTTGATGAAGTGCTGATTGAAGTAGGTACCTACGGCCGGATCGGTGAACACATTTTTGTCCATCCACTTACAAGGGCCACACCATACCGCATAGGCATCTACAAAAATCAGTTTTCCCGATTCTGCGGCCTCCGTCTTAGCTTCTTCCCACGATCCTTCAAAAAAATCAATACCCTCATCCTGGGCCACCATACTTAAGGGTAGCAGCAGGAATGCCAATATCATCACTGTAATCGATTTCATAGTCACGTCTTTTACACTTGTTTAGCAACAACTACGCCAAAAGTAACGGCAAGCCAAAGAAGATAGTGCGTTGTTCAACTGCAACGCGGCCGCGGTTTTGTAATTTTATTGACAAAAGTAACGATATGATACGTTTGGCGCTTGCAATTGGACTAGCCATCGCTCTTTTCTTTAGCAGTTGTGACAGTGGAGAAGAGGCTACCACCCCTACCGCTGATGACACTTCTACCACCGACACGGTGGCAACTGTTGAACCACGGCCATCGGCCTACGCCACCTTCCGGCTGACCACCAATCTATCTGAAGTAGGCAAAAACGACCGGGAGCTGATTCCTTTACTGATCGAAGCCGCCAAGATCATGGATACACTTTTCATGTGGCAAGCCTATGGGGATCCGGCTGAGTTGGCTGCGCTGGGCAACACCCCCGAAGAAAAAGCCTACGTCCGCATCAATTATGGTCCGTGGGATCGGCTGGCTGGCAATGCCCCTTTTCTGCGAGGTGTTGGTGCAAAACCAAAGGGGGCCAACTTCTATCCCCCCAATATGACCAAAGCAGCCTTCGACAGTACGGAGCTCGAACATAAGCAAAGCCTGTACACGTTTCTTCGCTATGATGAGGCCGGCAGGTTAACCACACAATGGTATCACGATCGCTTTGCCCCACAATTGGAACGTGCAGCCCTGTTGTTGCGAATGGCGAGCGAAAAAGCACTTGATCCCGGCTTGAAGCGATACCTCTCCTTACGGGCAGAAGCACTTGTGACAGATGATTTTCTAGACAGCGACCTGGCCTGGATGGACATGAAAAACAATACACTGGATGTGGTTATCGGACCTATTGAAACCTACGAGGATCAGCTATTTGGCTACAAGGCCGCCTATGAGGCCTATGTGCTGGTAAAAGACCAGGCCTGGAGCGACCGACTGGCCAAGTATGCAGCGTTTTTACCAATGTTACAGGATGAATTGCCCGTAGAGGAAGCCTACAAGCAAGAGGAGCCCGGTTCCGATGCCGACCTCAATGCTTACGATGTCATCTACTACGCAGGCGATTGCAATGCCGGCAGCAAAACCATTGCCATCAACTTGCCCAACGATGAACGGGTGCAACTGGAAAAAGGCACGCGCAGATTGCAGTTGAAAAACGCTATGCAGGCCAAGTTTGACAAAATATTGAAGCCTATCTCAGCAGAGCTTATTGTTGCTGACCAGCGAGTCAACATCACCTTTGATGCCTTTTTTGCCAATACCATGTTTCATGAAGTAGCGCATGGATTGGGTATCAAAAATACGATCACCGGCAAGGGCACTGTTCGCGAAGCACTCAAAGAGCATGCCTCTGCCATTGAGGAGGGTAAAGCCGATATCCTGGGAATTTATATGGTATCGAAATTGCACGAAAAGGGCGAACTCGGTGAAGTTGACCTAATGGACTATTACGTCACCTTCATGGCCGGTATTTTCCGCAGTGTGCGCTTCGGAGGCTCCAGTGCTCACGGTATCGCCAATTTGCTTCGGTTCAATTATTTCAAGGCGCGTAATGCCTTTACTAAGGAGGGCGATCAATACCGGGTACAACCGGATGCCTTTGCCGAGGCCATAGCCGCATTATCCAAAGAGATTCTCACCTTGCAAGGTGACGGTGACTACGAGGCCGTAGGACAGTTCATTGACCAGTATGGTGCTATTGGCCCAGACTTACAGGCTGATCTGGATAAAGTGAACGCAGCCGGCATACCTGTGGACATAGTCTTTGAGCAAGGATTGTCTACCCTGGGGCTGAACTAATCCTTCAGGTAAAAAGCTTGTGTCGCTGCTTTATAGGCTTTGGTATAGGCGCCACCCGGCTCGCGGATAGAGAGTTCGGTCGTCCGCAATGGACTGTCAGACCGCGACCAGGAGGCGACCCAACGGTGCACCGATGCTTGGGGTGAGGGGCGTACTTTAATGATGTGACTTAAGGTATACTTATGCTGCAAAGCGGTCATGGAGCATGCCTTGATATAGCGCGGTGGGCCGATAAGTGTGAGTTGGCCGATAGGAGACAGCAATGCTAGAGAGGAAGCGACCAACTCTTCTGGTGCTAATGCGCTGGCTTGTCGCGCCAGCGCTCTTTTGCCACTGGCGGGTCTACTTTCAGTGTGAAAAGGTGGGTTGCTGATTATCCAATCGAATGGTTGAAAGGAATCGTAATCGCGAATATCGGCCTGTAACACAGAAATGCGGTCCGTAAAAGGACTGGCAGCGCAATTTTCTTCGGCTTGCTTTTTCGCAGCAGTATCTACATCAAGGGCGGTGATGGTAAGAGCAGGGAATCGCTGTGCCAGCAGTAAAGCGACAATACCCGTGCCTGTACCAACATCTAACGCGCGGTGAACTTGCACCTCTGGTTTTGCCAGCGCACCCAGCAGGAGGCTATCCGTGCCCACCTTCATAGCACACTGGTCTTGCCAAATGGAAAACTGCTGGAACCTGAAATCCGGGGGCCTCATGTCCCAAAATTATCGCTTAGAGGGTGATACTCTTCTCTTTTCGCACCTGTCCGTTGATAAATAAGATTAGCTTATAGGTACCTTGTAATAGTGAAATGCCCTCTGCCTTGACAGTAAAGGTATAGGTGCCTGGTGTAAGCGGCATTCGTTCGAATATAGTTTTCACCACCTCGCCTTGCGGATCGAATAATTGCAAGGTACCAAACCCTTGTTCACGCACGCGGTAGTGAAATTGCCCCTCAATAGCCGAGAGTCCTCTTGTCCTTTTCTCGGGCAGGTAAGGCACAAAGGGCTGGTCAGTGAGCGTAGCGGCCTTTTGGCGCAAGTCATTGGCGACAAAACTATTCTCATCACGAATATTCTCGAGGTCCGCCCCATCAGTCACTACCCACATAGCTTCCTGCCCGGTGGAATGCTGGTAGTTTTTCCGATATACGTAAGCAGCCATTTCACGTATCTCTTCACGGGCCATTTCACCCACGATGAATGCATCCCCAGCACCAGGACTACCATCGGATCGCTCCCCACACATGGCAAAGAGGGCCACACGCTGTGTGTCGCCCGGATACAATGTGATCAGTCGTTCTTCGGTGATGACCATGTTTTGTGTAAATAGGTCGTCTGCCACCAATTGCTGGCCGGGGGCAATGGATACCAATAAAGGTGCCTTCTTAGTGCTGGCAGCTGTCAATCGAATACATTGGCCGTAATGAGAGGATAAAGAACCTGGGTCTCGATCGCTAACCACCTTGACCTCAATGAGTGCTTCCGCTACCGCTTCTTGCAAAGGAATGGGTTGAAAATTGGCAGAATGAGCCAGCCCCATCCATAACGCTGCCAGCCAGAAATACATAGTCGTCCAGTTTGGTGAGGTAGCAGTTTCAGATAGGCAGTTGTTTACCCCTAATAACTGCAATACCGGACTTGCTAGTATGGAAGGACAAAAAATACGGGATAGTACGTAGCCTACAGTGCCATGATGCCATCGATCTCGGCTGCCTTTTCATAGACTTCTATCACCTTATCGCTGTTGTACATAAAAGGCTTGGCCGTAACGGAGATATAATTGCCCTTTTTCGAGACCTTGGTGGTAGTATCCTGTTTGCGGAACAGCTTATATATCTCATCCACCTTATCGATAGGCACTATGAATTTGAAAGGATAAATACGGGGCCATTCCAATAATTCCAACTGTTCACGAAGTCCACTATATAGGTCTTTCTTTGTCATGCATGTAAGGCGTTGCTGTGGATAATGTAATCAAAAATGAACGCAAATGGGTTCCGTATGTTGATTAGTTGTCTTCTGTCAGCAGTGACTGATTTAGGAAAAGCGCACGTCAACCCCTACTTTTGAAGGCTTACAAACCATTATGACGCGATTCGGACTCCAAATTGCCCTTATTGTTCTATTTGTTTTTATTGCTCGTTCATCTGCTATAGAGCAGGAACAACCTACTGTAGCGAGCAAACAAGGTCCTCCGGTGGTAACCGTTGATTGGGTGCCTATGGACACCTTCGCGACCCGGCAATTGGACGACTATTTTACAAAACAACATAAGTACCGTGGCTTCAACGGAACGGTTCTGGTAGCACAGGACGGTCAGATTTTCAAAAAAGCTTACGGCTATCAGAAACTACGGGGAAGAGACCGCGAACCCCTTTCCACGACCACGGCCTTCCAATTGGCTTCTGTATCCAAACCGATCACTGCAGTGGCTGCCCTGCAATTGATAGAAAGAGGATACATGCGCCTGGACGACACACTGACCTGCCTGCTGCCCGATTTCCCTTATCCGGATGTAACCGTAGAACAGCTATTAACCCATCGTAGTGGTTTGCCCAACTACATGTACATCACCGATAATAATTGGTCTGATCACGAGCAGCCCATGGGCATGCGTGATGCCTACTGCATCCTGCTAGATGAGCAGCCGCACCGCTATTATCGGCCCGGGAGAACGTATGACTATTCCAACACCAATTATTTTTTATTGGCGTACCTGGTGGAAGAGTTGACGGAGCAAACTTTCCCAGCGTGGGTGGAAGAACACATCTTTACCCCGGCTGACATGCAGCATAGCTTTGTATTGAACTGTGGCGGCTATCAGACCATCCCCAATGTAGCCATCGGGTCAAATGTCTATCGCAGAAGCCTGCCGGAATATTACCTAAACTCCGTGTATGGCGACAAGAGTTTTTTCTGCTCAGTAGAAGACCTGTACAAGTTTGATCGTGCGTTACGTGAAGGGTTACTGTTATCCGAGGAAATGCAAACCAAGGCGTACAAGCCCTACAGCCGTTGGAATTATCTCTACCGGAGCTATGGTTATGGCTGGCGGGTGACTAAAAACGAATCCGATGAGCGTATAGCCTTTCATACAGGCTGGTGGCGGGGCTACAAAACCTACTTTATCCGCAACCTAGAGCAAGATGAAGTCTTGATCGTGTTGTCCAATTCATTGAGAGGCGGCACTTTCGGTGTACTGGAGCTGATGCGCTTGTGGGATACCACGCAGCAACCCGCTGTCTAATCTGCCGCTTTAGAAACTTGCTTTTGTGCTTCAAAATAGGCGGTAGCCACCCGTATTTCGTGGTAGGAAAGGCTCCCTTCCAAGGCTTCATGAATATCCTTATGCCCTTTATCAGCGTGAGGCTTAACCGCATCTAATAATTTCCTTACCGAATCCGCTGGCAGGGCCTCCTCGATGGTAATATCTCCACTTTTGATACCCCTGGCCACATGGCCATAAATGGTCGTTATTGCAAGGCTACGTTCTTCGGCTACCTCCCGGATGGTCTTCCCCTCACGCAGCATTTTGTAGGTAAGTTGATAGGTTTCCCCTTTCTTACGCTTACGCCCCGATTTACGGGTAGCTTGCGAAGGCCTTTTGTCTGACCAATCCTCCTCCATCCACTTTTCGCGTCTTTCCTTTCGCTTTTCCTCCCAGTCTTCGGGTAGCCTTGTATCCCGGTCTTCCAGCATACCCTGAACGATGTAGGTAAGCTTTTCAATACTATCTAATTGTTGCGTTTGTAGCTGGTCGATCTCTTCCAGTACTTGCTGATAGGTTTTGGTGCGTTTCAGTTGCGACACGGCAGCCCAATGACGAAGCAGTTGGCGTATATTTTCGATCAGAAAAGAGGTGTAATAGGCACTGCCTTTCCGAATCCGCTCCATAAGCTTTGTCCCTTCCTGCTGATGGATCAAATAGGCTAACTGCTGCCGGAAAATACGTGTATTCTTTTCCTCTGCAGCATATCGGTCCATCAGTCGTGGCAGGGCTTGTTGCACCTCCGGATCGTCAAACTCCATTTGCGTTTCCTCTCCTTTCTGCTGATCCGCCAACAACCGGGTTATGCGCCCAAAAGAGAAAGAACGCTCACACAGTTGGCGCAAGTACCCCCACTGATGGGCCGACAACTGTTCCTTGAGGGGGGGTTGCTGCGCTCCGGCTTCGGAGAATGAAACAATTTGATCGTCACTGGATAATGTATCTGGGTCGATAGGTGTCCGCAGTACGAGTCCATCCAACGACCGAAGCCGGGATAGGGCCACATACACCTGACCGGGGGCAAATGCCTTACCTACATCAATGATGGCTTTGTCAAAAGTAAGCCCCTGGCTCTTGTGCACCGTGATGGCCCACGCCAGCTTAATGGGATAGTGCTCAAAGGCTCCTATCACCTTTTCTTCCAGTTCCTGTTTATCGGGATCGAGGGTGTATCGTTTATTCTCCCATCGCTCCCGGTGGAGGGTCAACTCATCATGCGAGTCAGCGAGGCGGACGATAATCTCTTCCTCATCCAAATGGATAACCGTAGCCAGTTTTCCATTGAAATACA
This sequence comes from uncultured Bacteroidota bacterium, assembly GCA_913062655.1. Lineage (GTDB taxonomy): Bacteria > Bacteroidota > Bacteroidia > Chitinophagales > S012-47 > CAJXXO01. Next base: position 12,491 of record CAJXXO010000013.1, read on the forward strand.
AGCCTGCCCCGGAGGAGTCATTCTTGATAAACATTACCTGTGCCCCTTCTTTCAATATCAATTGGGCTTGCACAGGGTACATGGAAGTCGGGAAATCACCCTCTACTTGTGCTTCGTAAATATGGGTATCCCCGGATAGTTGATCCAGCGCAGATTGATTGATTTGATCGGCCCGGTAATTGTGTGTAGTGAGGGTGATGATTTCTTCCTCCGCATCCAGGGGTCGATCAGGTTCGTAATAACGGTTGAGTAACTCCGCATCGGCACTGGTCATCTTATTGTGACGCAGGTTGTTGAGTAACCCGATGAATGCATCATCCTGTTGCCGGAAAATCTTATCCAGCTCAAGGTAAACCAACCCACTCTCTGTCAGTCCCTTGGAAGAGAAAAAATGAGGCGTGGGGTAATAGCGGGAGAGTACCCGCCACTCCTCTTCCTTTACGACCGGTGGTAGCTGAAAAAGATCACCGATCAGTAATAGCTGAACCCCGCCAAATGGCTCTCGGTAGCGTCCTCGTGCCGACCGCAGTCGACTATCAATAGCATCGAGCAAGTCTGCCCGAAGCATGCTTACTTCATCAATCACCAATAAGTCAATACTGCGTAGTACTTTTTTACGCGCCTGATTAAGTGCATGTTTGCGCGCCAGGTGATGACGGTTGAAAAATGGCCCGCCTGGCAGGTCGGCCTGACCACCGGGGATAAATGATCCCAGCGGAAATAAAAACTGGGAGTGGATGGTTACGCCCGCAGCATTGAGTGCGGCAATACCGGTGGGCGCCACCACAATAAACGATTTGTGGGTGCGCTTACGCAGTTCGCGAAGAAAGGTGGTTTTGCCGGTACCGGCTTTACCAGTCAGGAAAATATGTTGATGGGTGTGGTTGACGAATCGACTCGCCAATTCTATCCTTTCGGTGCTCATGGGGAAGACAGGCTTTGGTGAATCATCATTGAAATTACAAAGTCTTCCCCAAAAAGCCGACTAGTCTAGTGATCGTAAAACATATGTCCAAACGGCATCAGGTAGCCGCTCCTTGCCGCGCACCCGATTGTAAGACACAAACAAGTCGTCCCAATACTGGACTTCATTTTGTCCATTTTCGTTGACAAAGGTGAGCTGCAATTCTTCCACCCGGTCGTTACTGTCGCCATCCCACTCAAAGTAGACATTGATTTGCCACTGTCCCCGTTTGACTTCCCCCGTCCAGGTGTTGAGCAACTCAACGGTACGATCCTGGTAAAAGGTTAAGATATCATGTTGAAAACGTGCGGTTTGATCCATACCATTCAGCCGGTCACGCTCGCGATAGGTAGCCCGCTTATACTCCCACTGCCCGATGATCTGGTCTTCAGATTGCGCAAAAATACCGGGGGTGCGATCACAGCTGGTGGATACCAGGATCAGGATTAGACTGCTCAGGATCAATACGGCTCTCATAGCTATCCTTTTGGGTGTACATAACTTACAACAAATTTCTTGCCGAAAAGTAGCTGCCGCCTAGAAAAATGGATAGCAGGCCGTTCTGCATTACACTTTTGGTGAATGCCGCTTAGCAGGGGCAACAAAATCGACACTATTGGTTGGGCCATATCCTCCTGCCGTACTCCCCTCCTTATCGTGCCAGAGGCGGATGGGCTCTGGCCAAGGTAACTTACATGTTTCTACGGTATTCCCCTCCTTATCACGCCAAAGGCGGATCTACGGGGAATTCTTACATGTTTCTTCGGTATTCCCCTCCGACCTCGAAGAGGGCCTGGGTGATCTGACCGAGCGAACAATGCTTGGTGGCCTCCATCAGTGCTTCGAAAATATTGCGATTCTGCAGGGCCGCTTCCTGGATTTCCGCCAGCCACCTGGCGCCCCGCTGCGCGTTGGCTTTGTGCAAATTATCGCGGGTAGCGATTTGTGCCTCCTTTTCTTCTTTGGTCGCTCGTATCACTTCGCCCGGCACCAGCGTAGGTGAACCCTTCTTATTCAGGAAAGTATTCACCCCCACTATAGGATACTCGCCTGTATGTTTTAGCGTCTCGTAGTATAAGCTCTCCTCCTGGATCTTACCGCGCTGATACATCGTCTCCATCGCACCCAAAACACCGCCTCTTTCCGTAATGCGCTCAAACTCCATTAGCACTGCCTCCTCCACCAGGTCGGTCAACTCTTCAATGATGAAGCTCCCTTGCAATGGGTTCTCATTTTTAGCCAAGCCCAGCTCCTTATTGATGATCAGTTGAATCGCCATAGCCCTGCGCACACTCTCTTCGGTAGGCGTGGTGATGGCCTCATCATAAGCGTTGGTGTGTAGCGAATTACAATTGTCGTAAATCGCGTACAAGGCCTGCAGGGTGGTTCGAATGTCATTGAAGTCGATCTCCTGTGCGTGTAAGCTGCGACCGCTGGTTTGGATGTGGTATTTCAGCATTTGGCTACGGGCATTGGCCCCATACTTTTCACGCATGGCCTTAGCCCAAATTCTGCGAGCTACGCGGCCAATGACGGCATATTCCGGATCCACGCCATTGCTAAAGAAAAAGCTCAGGTTGGGGGCAAACTTATTGATATCCATACCCCGGCTGAGGTAGTACTCCACGTAGGTAAAGCCATTGGCCAGCGTAAAGGCCAATTGCGTAATCGGATTGGCACCAGCTTCGGCAATATGATAGCCGCTGATCGATACCGAGTAAAAATTACGCACCTGCTGATCGATGAAATACTGCTGGACATCGCCCATCATACGGAGGGCGAACTCTGTAGAGAAGATACAGGTGTTCTGTGCCTGGTCCTCCTTCAGAATATCCGCTTGCACGGTACCCCTTACGACATTCAGCGTATCTGCCTTGATCTTTTCATACACCTCAGGCTCCAACACCTGATCACCGGTAAGGCCGAGCAGCATCAAACCCAGGCCGTCATTACCTTCCGGCAGATCGCCACGATACTTCGGGCGCGGCAGGTCATGGTCATCATACAATTCCTTCAGCTTAGCCTCCACCTTATCTTCCAGGCCCTGCTCCTTGATGTACACCTCACACTGCTGGTCGATGGCAGCGTTCATAAAGAACCCCAACAGCATTGGAGCTGGCCCATTAATGGTCATCGATACCGAAGTCTTGGGGTCGCACAGGTTGAAACCGGAATACAGTTTCTTGGCGTCATCCAGGCAGCAAATGGACACTCCGGAGTTACCGATCTTGCCATAGATATCAGGACGGTGGTCTGGGTCGTTACCATACAGCGTTACAGAATCGAAGGCTGTGCTCAGCCGCTTGGCCGGCATGTCCAGGCTCACATAGTGAAAGCGCTTGTTGGTTCGCTCCGGGCCACCTTCTCCGGCAAACATACGGGTAGGGTCCTCTCCTTCCCGCTTGAAGGGGTAGATACCGGCTGTATAAGGAAACTCCCCCGGCACATTCTCCTCCAGGCTCCACCGGACGATATCACCCCAGCTCTTAAACCTGGGCAGAGCAATCTTTGGAATCTGGCTGTGTGACAGCGATTCGGTATGGGTTTGCACCCTGATTTCTTTATTTCGCACCTGGAATATATACTCCGGTGCCTTGTACCGTTCCACTTTGTGGGCCCACTGCTCGATGATTTCCCAGTGGTGCGGATTGAGATCCTTTCGCAACTGGTCAAACTCTGCCAACAAGAGACGAACCACCGCTTTCTTCTCATCCGGCAATGCCGCTTCCTCCAAATGGTCTGACCAGTGGCTCACTGCATCAAGGGGTAAGTCTACCCCGGATAGCGTCTGCAGACTGCCGGCCAATTGATACAATTTGTCCGCCACCCATGCCGACTTTTCAACCTGCTCATCGTAGTGGCGGTTATTTTCTGCGATCTCCGCCAGGTACCGCACCCGGTTGGGCGGTATGATGTATATCTTTTCACTCAGGCCACCGGAGATATCGAAGTCAGACTTAAAGTCCGCCTTGGTGCGTTCTGCGATGGTGTCCATCAGTTTCCGGTAGAGCTCGTTGGTTCCGGGGTCATTAAACTGACTGGCAATGGTGCCCACCACGGGTAGGTCCTCATCTTTGGCCTCCCACAATTGATGGTTGCGCTTGTATTGCTTTTTCACATCCCGAATGGCATCCAGCGCCCCCCGTTTGTCAAACTTGTTGATCGCCACCACATCGGCAAAATCGAGCATATCGATCTTTTCCAGTTGGGTAGCTGCGCCAAATTCAGGAGTCATGATGTAGAGGCTTACATCACTGTAATCCAAGATCTCGGTATCACTTTGGCCGATGCCGGATGTTTCGAGAATGATCAGATCGTAACCGGCTACCTTCAAAACATCAATAGCCTTATCAATATGTTTGGATAGAGCAAGATTGCTTTGCCGTGTGGCCAATGAGCGCATGTAGACCCTTTCGTTTTTGATGCTATTCATACGAATGCGGTCTCCCAATAAAGCCCCTCCAGTCTTTCGCTTGGAAGGGTCCACAGAAATAACGGCAATGGTCTTCTCCGGAAAATCGATCAAGTACCTGCGTACCAGTTCATCTACCATAGAGCTTTTCCCCGCTCCACCGGTACCGGTGATGCCCAATACGGGCGTGGTAATGGTCTTCGCTTTGTCGGCTATGCCTTGCAATTCTTCCTGGTGCAGGTCGGGAAAGCTTTCTGCTGCTGTAATAATACGCGCGATCGCCTGTGGATCACGCTCCTGCAAGTGACTCACCTGGCCATTCAATTGATTGCCTAGCGGATAGTCACTTTGCTCTACCAAGTCGTTGATCATGCCCTGCAAGCCCAGTTGCCGTCCATCATCCGGGTGGTAAATGCGCGTGATGCCATATTCCTGCAATTCCTTGATTTCCTCAGGAAGAATGGTCCCGCCTCCGCCACCAAATATTTTGATGTGCCCAGCACCCTTTTCCTTCAGCAGATCGTGCATGTACTTGAAGTACTCCGTATGTCCACCTTGGTAGGAGGTCATCGCGATCGCCTGCGCATCCTCCTGAATGGCACAATTCACCACTTCCTCTACACTTCGGTCATGCCCCAGGTGAATGACCTCACAACCGGTAGATTGAATGATTCTCCGCATGATGTTGATGGCCGCATCATGGCCATCGAATAAGGATGCGGCTGTTACAATTCGTACTTTATTCTTCGGCTTATACGGTTGAACGGTAGCTGTGGACATAGGCAAAAGGTTTAGCCGGAGCAAAAAATGTACCCCGAAAGGCGGTGCAAAAATACAAAATCGGCCACCTATAGGCTATACCATGCAGGGGCAGAAAAGGTTCAGCGCTGCTGACTTGGCCGTATACTCCGGTTTTGCACAAAGGCGGAAAAACGCTCCATGTCCTTTGGGTTGTAAGGTGTACTTTTGCCCGTATTCTCCTACTGGTTTACTATTTTTAATCAAACGCTAAACCCAACTATGGCAGATATCGGCCACCTCCAACGCATTGCTTCCCAAGTCAGAAGAGATATAGTCCGCATGACACATGGCGCCAAGTCGGGCCATCCGGGCGGCTCGCTTGGCTGTGTAGAATATATGGTGTCTCTGTATTTTGACGTGATGGATATCCGTACCGACTTCTCCATGGATGGAAAGCAGGAAGACCTCTTTTTTCTGAGTAATGGTCACATTTCGCCTGTATGGTACAGCGTACTGGCGCGGAGAGGCCTATTTTCTGTTGACGAGCTCTCCACCTTTCGCAAGATTGACTCGCGCCTGCAAGGGCACCCGGCCACGGCAGAACATCTGCCCGGCATACGCATGGCTTCCGGATCGCTGGGGCAGGGGCTGTCGGTGGCTACCGGAGCCGCATTGACCAAACGCCTCAATGGAGATAAGCACCTTGTGTACAGCCTCCATGGCGATGGAGAGTTGCAGGAAGGACAAAACTGGGAAGCGGCCATGTTTGCCGCACACCACAAGGTGGACAATTTGATCGCTACGATAGACTGGAACGGGCAGCAGATTGATGGCCCCACAGACAAGGTGATGAATCTTGGCGACCTGGAGGCCAAATTTGCGGCTTTTGGCTGGAAAACTTTGGTTCTTGAAGATGGCAATCATATGCCTGAGGTACTCCGCACCCTGGAAACCGCCAAAACATATACCGGACAAGGACAACCCATCGTTATCTTGATGAAAGCCCATATGGGATATGGTGTTGACTTTATGGTAGATGACTATAAATGGCATGGTGTGCCGCCCAATGACGAGCAGCTCGCTGATGCCCTCTCCCAGTTGGAAGAGACCCTGGGCGACTATTAACGGACTTTAATCAATCTATGCCGCGCTGGCAGCACAAGTGGATGACCTCCCTGAGAAACTGGTTCCTGCTGGTTTTCATGGGCATCGCATTGCTGGGGCAAGCACAGGAAAAAACTACCCGCATTCTCTTCGTACTCGATGCCTCCGGCAGCATGGCCGGGAAGTGGGAGGGCATCGAAAAGTTTGCAATCGCAAAGCGGTTGCTCTTCGAAGCGATAGACAGTCTGGAAAAGTCGCCTACCCCAATTGAGTTTGGGCTACGCATGTTTGGCCACCAAAGTCACCGCAGCGCCAACGACTGCAAGGACTCCAAACTGGAAATCCCTTTTGCACCGGATAACGCCCAACGGATATACGCCAAATTGGCGGCTGTACAAAATCAGGGACAAACGCCCATTGCTTACAGCTTATTCGAAGCAGTGCAGGATTTTCCGGAAGATCCTTTTGCCAAAAATGCCATTGTTCTCATCACCGATGGAATTGAGACCTGCGATGGCGACCCCTGTGCTGTGGCGCCCATATTGCAACAAAATAATATTGCGGTCCGCCCTTTTATTATAGGCCTGGGCCTGGGACAAGAGGGCGCCACCTATTTTGATTGTGTAGGCACCTATTATGATGCCGACAGTGAAAAAGACTTTGAAGAAGCCTTGAATGTGGTGATATCGCAGGCGGTTAACTCCACTACTGCACAGATCAATTTGCTTAACCAAGCCGGCAAGCCGACTGAAACCAATATCGAAGTCACCCTATACGACAACTACTCTCAATCGCTCGAACAGGTGTACGTGCATGCCCTGGGGTATTACGGCCGCATCGACACACTGTACCTAACCCCGGTGATCGACTACGATATGGTGGTGCACACCGTACCGCCTACCCGGGTCAATGGGTTGGAGTTGGCCCCCGGCAAGCACAATATTATGCCTGCCGATGTGCCACAAGGCACCCTTACCTTGAAGATCGATGGCTATTCTCGACTGGCGGAAGGCAACTGTATCATCCGCAAGGCCGGTGACAATGAAATTCTTGATGTACAACAACTCAACAGCCGCAAACGGCTGCTCACCGGTTTTTATGATCTGGAAATCCTGACGCTACCCCCCATGTATGTAGAGAATGTAATGATACAGGCAGAAGAAGAGGAGGTCATTCTCATTCCTGAAGAAGGCAAGCTGAATGTTTTTGTGTCCCGCCCCGGGATAGCCTCCATCTATCAAGTAGATGATGGTCAGATGAAGATGATCTATGAAGAGTCGTATGTCAACCGTCAAATGACCTTAGAAC
>CAJXXO010000014.1 GCA_913062655.1 uncultured Bacteroidota bacterium
CAGGGTGAACGTACTGCCACTGATTTCTTCGGGCTTCAGTTTATTCTCCCGGGCTCGACCTGCCAGGTCATTCACCCGTTTGGCCATACCGGTGAGGTTTAGCTCATCGGCATTTTTAATCACCGGAACAATGAGGTTGCCAGAGGGGAGTGCAGTGGCCATACCGATATTTACATCCTTCTTGCGTATGATGGTGTAGCCATCCACCGATGAGTTGACCAATGGATACTCCTTAATTGCCTTTACGATGGCCTCGATGAATAGCGGTGTAAAGGTCAGCTTGGTATCATTTTGCTCCTGAAATTGCTTCTTCACCTTGTTGCGCCAATTTACCAGGTTGGTCACATCTGCCTCTACAAAAGAGGTAACATGCGGTGAGGTATGCTTGGAGTTGACCATATGGTCGGCAATCATCTTGCGCATACGATCCATCTCAATGATCTCCACATTATCGCCCTCTTTGTAGGCGGGGGCTGCCGGCTTTTCAGCAGGTGCAGCTTTGGCAGCCGGTTGCGCTTGTGGCTGTGGCTGGGCAGGTGCCTCTTGAGGTGGTGCGGCAGTGGGAGCAGCCGGTTGATCACTTCTGGTTTTTACGTATTGCAGAATATCTTTTTTCGTCACGCGGCCTTCTTTACCAGATCCGGGTACCGTTTCCAGCTCTTGCATCGGTATATTCTCCTTACGAGCGATATTCAAGACGAGTGGTGAATAGAAGCGGCTTCCATTCGAGTGTCCGTTGGTAGCGGCCGGTGCGGCTGGTTGGGGAGAAGGCTGCGGGCTGGTTGCGGCTGGGGCTGGCGTTGGCTCGGGGGCTTGTTCTTGTCCATTGCCCGTTTCACCGGCTCCTCCGCTTTGTGCTGGGGCCTCTTCGCCTCCGGCCTCACCTTCCACAGCGATCATCGCGATGGGCTTGCCCACCTCTACCACGTCATCCGGCTGATACATGATTTTCGTGATCTTACCCGCCACCGGGCTTGGCGCTTCTGAGTCTACCTTGTCGGTAGCAATCTCCAGTACCGGTTCGTCTTCTTCAACCGTATCGCCTTCTTGTTTCAGCCAGTTGAGGATGGTGGCTTCCATTATACTTTCACCCATCTTGGGCATTATCAATTCCACTTCAGCCATGAATTCTGCGTGTTTGTGTAGGTGAGAAAATCACTTCAAAATTAACCGTTTTACGAGCGTTTTTCAAACGTCTCCAACAGGTAGCGCCTCAGCAAATTCAAGCCCAGGGTAGCTGTGAGCTCAATATTGAGCAAACGTTTCTTATGCAATTGCAGTTTCTTCGTCCGAATATCGGCAGCTTGGCCGTAGGCTACCCATACTGTCCCGACCGGCTTTTCGGGCGTGCCTCCATCGGGGCCGGCTACCCCTGACACAGCTATACCCACCTCTACGGGCAACTGCTCAAAGAGTCCCGTTAGCATTTCCCTGACCGTCTCTTCGCTCACGGCTCCATACTGCGCCAACGTGCTGGACGAAACGCCCAATTGCTGCTCTTTCACCTGGTTGTCGTAGCTGATGATGCCCCCTTTAAACCAGGCTGAACTACCGGGGATAGTTGTCACCCGGTGACCTATGTAGCCACCGGTACAGCTTTCGGCTGTACCCATGCTAAGGCCATGCGTTACCAACAGATCTCCGAGCGCCTTTTCCAGGGTCAGATCGCGTCCCACGCCATAGATCCAATCTCCTAATCGCTTATACAAGTCCTCCTGCAGCTTGTCTAGCCTGGCTTTCATCTCGGCCCGATCATCACCGCGGGCCGTTAGCCGCAACTTCACATACCCATGACTAGGCAGGTAGGCCATGCCGATCCCCGCTGGCAGATTATCCTCAAAGTCGATCAGCTTCTCCGCTATACGGCTCTCGCCTACCCCGGCCGTCATAATGAAGCGATGCTCAATGAGGGGCAATTCATATTTTTCACGAAGCTTTGGCAGGACAAAGTCGGTCACCATTGCCTTCATTTCCAATGGCACCCCCGGCATGGAAACCACTACCCGCCCGTGTGACTCAAACCACATACCGGGAGCCGTTCCATTGGCGTTGCGTATTACGGTACACGCCTCGGGCACCCAAGCCTGTTGCTTGTTTCTTTCCAACAGCTCCAACCCCCTGCGATGAAACAGCGCTTGCACATCTTCATACACCTCCGGATCGTAGATCAGTTCGCTCTTAAAATACTCGGCCAGAGTGTTTTTGGTTATATCATCGTTGGTGGGTCCCAATCCACCTGTAACAAACACTACCTGCGAGCGCGACAGGGCGCGGTCTACCGTCTCCAGGATATGCTCCCGCTCATCGGAAATGGAATAGGTTTCCAGCACCTCAATACCCATCAGGTTCAACTGCGTACCGATCCAGGCCGAATTGGTATCCACCGTCTGGCCGTACAAAATCTCATCTCCTATGGTAATGATGGTCGCTTTCATAGTTGCTATTTACCAAAAATCACGGGCGTATCGGATAAGTTGGCACAATTGTGGAATTAAATCTTCCGCAACGGAAACGAGTTATCCGGGGTTTCGTTTACTTTGCCTTTCAAAATTCGCCAATTATGCGCTATCTGTTCTCTATTCGCCTATTTGTTGTACTGGTTTCGATTACCGCCCTGCAAGCCTGTGGCCTGGAAGGCATGGTATTAGAACAAACCGGGGGTACCGGCACTACCAAGCCCACACAAGCAGAAACCGCTTCAGCGTTGAAGGAAGCTCTGACCAAGGGTATCGGCCAGGCGGCCATCGACCTGTCACAGGTGGATGGTTATTTCGGCAATCCCAGAATTCGGATTCCTTTCCCGCCCGAAGCTGAAAAAATCGCCAATACGCTGCGTGATATCGGTATGGGTAAATTGGTAGACGATGTTGAGCTTAGTGTTAACCGGGCTGCGGAAGATGCAGCCGCTAAGGCCAAACCCATTTTCGTGGACGCTATCAGAGCAATGACCATACAAGATGCTATGGGTATATTATTTGGTGGTGAAAATGCTGCCACCAACTACTTGCAAGAAAAGACCACCGCTTCATTGACCTCGGCATTCAAACCGGTGATACAAACCAGCCTGGACAAGGTTAATGCCACCAAGTTCTGGACCGATGCCATAACGGCCTACAACAAGATACCATTAGTCAAAAAGCAAAATCCAGACCTGGTAGACTATGTGAATACCAAGGCCCTGGAAGGGCTCTTTGTTAAGGTGGGACAGGAAGAGGCGAAGATCCGGGAGAACCCGATCGCACGTACTTCTTCATTGCTCAAAAAGGTATTTGGCTACTACGATCAAAACAAATAACACATGCTCACCAATGCTTCATCCAAGTTTCATAGCCTCGGTCTGCTGGTTATCCGGTTAGGAGTAGGTATCAGTTTTATGGTGTTTCATGGCTACAAAAAGATCATAGGTGGCCCGGAGAAGTGGGAAAAACTGGGCCGGAATATGACGGAGCTGGGCATTGACTTTGCCCCGGTTTTCTGGGGTTTTATGGCCGCCTTTGCCGAATTTGCCGGAGCGGCTTTATTGATACTCGGCTTGTTTACCCGTCCTGCGGCCGCCTTGTTGGCCTTTACTATGCTGGTGGCCATTCTTAAACATGCTGGTGCCGGAGAAGGCTACTCGCATGCGCTCGAAGTTGGTGTGGTCTTTCTGGCACTGGTCATTACTGGGGCCGGCAAATACAGCCTGGATGCAAGGATAAAAATGAAATAGGTAAACTATTATTTACCTACCTTCGTTTGACCAATACACCAAACATGAAATGTTCTGAGCTCCTTCGACTTTTAAAGAAGAATGGTTGGTACGAAGTATCCAGGAAAGGTTCTCATGTAAAGTTGAAACACGATCGGCTACCTGACTTAATCATCTTCCCCGACCATGGAAGCAAGGAACTAGGCAAAGGCTTAGCCTCTAAAATCAAAAAGCAAGCAGGATTATGAAGGCCAAAAGCACCAAGAAAATCAACTTCGTTGTTGAGATTACCGATACAGGATATTCTGCCTACGCAGAGGGTCTACCGATATTTACAACTGCCAGTTCTGCTGCCGAATTACACCATAATGCTCTTGAAGCAACGCAGCTTTTCTATGAGGATGAGGATAGAAAGATTGACACAAGCCAGATAAATTTCAGCATCGACTTTAAGCAATTTTTTCAGCACTATAATGTGTTGAATGCTAAATTCCTCGCCAAAAAAATTGGAATGCACCCCACCCTCCTTTCACAATACGTTTCTGGGAGAAAGAAGCCTTCGCCCAAACAAACTGAAAGAATCCTTGAGGGTATTCACACAATTGGCCAAGAGTTGTCAGATGTTCGATTAATCTATCAATAGCGTCTTACAGCCCCTGGAAGTTGTCATACGGGTTGCTCTTCTTTTCTACTTTCAGATCGCGTAGAATAGTTGACTTCACATTGATACCGAAGGTGTAGCTGCGCAGGAAACCAAACGGAATCCACCGGAAGCGCATTTCCCAGCAGTGCAGATCCCGACTGATATCTACTACCGTGTAGGTGAACTCCTGATTCACAAAATCATAACCGCTACCTACCGCCACCCGCCAGCTCGGACTGAGGGTAAAGTTGACATCGAATCCCAGGCTCTGTGTAATGGCTACCGAATCGAGGTTAGGGCCAACACCCTTATTGAGTCGTAAGGAATAACGTGCACTCAGGTTCCAGGGTATATCCAGGTACTCCGGCCGCTCCTCCAGATCCGTGAAGCCGTCCTCCGTATTTTTCTCCTTTTTGTTGGAGGCGAGCTGAAAACTAACATTGAGGTCAGCATTTTCCAGGCGAGCCGGACGCCTGTTTTCCGCCCATTCAAATCGGTTCAGATTGCCCGACCCATCTGCCTTGAGAATATAGGGATCGTATACGGCAGAAAAGACAAGGTTGACCTTACCCAGCAAGGTGGTTCGGCCACTGAGCCGTATGTTGTCCAACTGCAGGGAGTCGCGTGCAAAATTGTAAAAACCGTTGATATCAAAGGCATCAAAAATTTTGATCTTCTTTTCCTGGTTCACCGTATCCTTCCGGTCGAAGACTTTCATCTCCAGGTTGTTGTTGATATTGAACCCTACACCACCCACCAATCCACGAGGTGGCTGCCCATAGAGATCGGTTGGGAAGGTCGCATAGGTCTCCGTGTTACCATCGGGATCGGTTTGTACGGTGCGGTAGTAGCCCCACTGCTCCGCACCAAAGTCGGGACGATAATTCAGCGACAGCCGGGGCGTAACCACATGTCGAATGGCTTTGATCTTACCCTTTTTAAAATTGGCCCGGCCGTACAATCGGGTCGTGAGGGACAGGGCTGTGTTAAAGAATCGGACCGGGGTAAAGGCAGCAGCCGTATCGGTCTGCACAAATTGAATCGTTGAATCGCCTATATCAATCGGATCATAGCGCTTGCTGAAACGCTCGAAAAACCAATTTTCCGTGTAACTGATGTTGGGCGACAAGGTAAAATACTTGAACACCTTAAAGTTGGCCGAGACAGGTAGCTGGTGCTGAAAACCCAGCCGAAAATCACGTAAGGTCTCTTGCTCAAAAAGGTTGGAATCTATGGCGGTCAGGGAGTTTCGGGTATTCAGTGAATAGTTGAAGCCAATGTTTTCATACCACTTGGGCTGGCCCGAGGAGATCTTGCGCTTGAAGGGATTGATCCGGCTTACCCCAAAGTTGGCTTCCGGCAGCACCAACCGCACTTCACGGGTGGAGGTATTTTGGGAATGGCGCAAGCTCATGTTGAAGTTGAAGGGCTTATTGCGAAAGTTGCGACTGTAGTTCACAGAGGAGGTGAAAGAGTTATTGAGTCGCTGATTGACGTTGGTCACGTTCAACTGGTTGTAGTTGCTGGAGGCGATGTTTACATTGGCCGAGAAGTTATTGTTGGGCCAGGCTTTGGGGTCCATCGTGTAATTCCAGCGTACCGAGAAACTCTGCTGCACACTGAGGTTGCCCCGCAACTCATCACCAAACCGCAAATTGCCATACTCGACACCGATATTTCCGCGGTACCGGTATTTTTTGGCGTAGCGGCTATTGAGCCGCAAGCGGTAACTGCCGGTGGTGTACAGGTCACCGGTAATGGACAGGTCTATGTAGTCGTTGATGCCAAAGTAGTAGCCCCCATTTTGCAAGGCAAAGCCCAGGTTTTGCGACTCCCCGATCTCCGGGACGATCAGTCCGCTACGCTGGCCTTGCTGCAAGGGGAACAAGGCAAAGGGTAAAACCAGGGGTGTCCGTACTCCGGCAATGACCAAGTTGCTCGGCCCACTGACCAATATCTCATTCGGGACAATCTTTACCGGGCTGGCCTCAATGTAAAAATGCGGGTGCTCCGCATCACAGGTGGTGTATTTCGCCCTACGCGCAAAGAGGTTGTCCTCCTCATCTTTCTTGGCCTCCTCACTCAGGATAAAGCCCTCCCCCTCTTGCGTGCTCATGGAGAAAATCTTACCCTTCTTACTTTGGAAATTATAGCGCATCTCTTCCGCAGAAAAACTACGCTCACCTTCCGAGAATTGGGGCTTCCCTACCCAGTTTCCCACCGAGTCTTTTTCACTGTAGGCAAAAACGGTTCCCTTTTGCCAGTCAAATATGATGCGGGGAGCAGCCAGGGATATGTTGCCGTATTTAACTTCGGCTTCACCGTATAATATGATCTGCTTGCCGCTGATATCGTATACCAATGAATCGGTGGCCTTGTAGGTGACCGGTTGATCGAGGCTATCATTAGATACTTTGAGTGTATGGTAGGTAGGGTCGGCCTGTGTGCCACCCGGCAAAGTGTCGGCCAGGGCAGTGGTGTCGCTTAGTGTATCGATTAAACTTGTCCCCCTTTCCACATGATTGTCAAGCTTTTGTTCAGTATCATATACAAAAGCCTGGACGGAGAGCGTTATTGCCATGACCCACCCCAACAATAACCCTTTATGCACGATATGGAACCGGTATTTCAAGTAAATTCAAGGTTGGTTTTGGCACGATACATGCCTTTAACGCTCATTATTTGTCAAAGGTATAAAAAGCACCTACGGTGAAGCACTTCATTCTTCCCATACTCATGACGGTATTTCTTGTGCAAGGGTTTACATCCGACCGCAATCAAACGCAAAAGGTAGACGGACCGGACTACAAAATCCGAAAGGTAGTTATCGATCCGGGCCATGGCGGTAAGGATCCCGGCACCATGGGCGACCACAGCAAGGAAAAAGAGATCGTACTGCTGGTAGCCAAAAAGTTGGGCAACTATATCAAGGAATACTTTCCCGACATTGAGGTGCTCTACACCCGCACTGACGACACCTTTGTGAAGCTGGAAGAACGCGCGGCCATGGCCAACCGCAACCATGCCGACTTATTCATTTCCCTCCATTGCAATGCCGCTGAAAATAAGCAAGCTTATGGAGCCGAGACATGGGTGATGGGTATGCACAAGTCAGAAACCAACCTGGAAGTAGCCAAACGCGAGAACTCCGTAATCTTATTGGAAGACGACTATAAAACGACTTACGATTATGACCCCAATGATCCCTTAAGTCACATTGTGTTTTCCCTGTACCAAAATGCACACATTGATCAGAGCCTTACCCTGGCGGATTACATACAGTACCAATTTCGTGAGCGGATGAGCCGAAGAGACCGGGGCGTGCATCAAGCCGGATTTGTGGTACTCTACCGGGCCACTATGCCGGCTGTCTTGGTGGAGATGGGCTTTCTCTCCAACCTGGCAGAGGAAAAATTCCTGATGAGCGATCATGGGCAAGACCTCGTGGCATCTGGTATTTTTCGGGCTTTTCGCGATTATAAGAATCAGATGGAGGGGGCGGCAGATGAAATAGGGCCTTCCAAAGGTACCGTAGCCATGGGGCCTGCTCCTGAAGAAAAACCGGTGCCTTTAGACACACCGGAAGCCACCAACCCATCTCTGGGAGAAGACAAGGTAGAGTTTCGGCTACAGGTAGCGGTTCGCAGTACCACACCCGACTTTTCCCAGCCTCCATATGATGGCAAGCAGGGTTTTCATTTCGTCCAGGAATCTACCGGGCTGTTCCGGGTTTTCTATGGTCGCTACCTGTCTGCTGAGGAAGCAGAAAAAAGGTTGCCCCGTTTGCAGGATGAGGGTTTTCCTGATGCATTTGTGGTAGCCTACAAAGCCGGCAAGCGCGTGGAATTGTCCGAAGTGGCTGCAGCCGAGGACTAAAGCGCCAACCATTCCGTTATTCTTTCGTAAAGAAAAGTGATCGCCCATTGACCGTTGGGCGGTTCTGCGTGTAATACCTATTTTTGGACTACCACAAAAACAATCCGTTTTGAAGATCTCCAATGAGACGAAAGTCGGTATTCTGGCCATATTTGCCATCCTTCTGCTGGTGCTGGGCTACAGCTACCTGAAGGGGGAACGGGTGTTTGCGCAGGACCGTACTTTCTATGCGGAATACGCCAACATAAGCGGATTGAGCACTTCGGATGACGTGTTGTACCGAGGGTTGGCCATTGGTAAAATCCAGTCCATAGAACTGATCCCGGGCAACGAAAAAGCCATCCGCGTATCCTTCAACATCGGAGAGAACATCGACATACCAACCAACTCGGAAGCCCGGATCGTCAACTCCGACCTTCTGGGGGACAAGGCCCTGGAGCTGATCCTCGGTGATGCTACCACCATGGCCGAAGAAGGGGCCACGCTACTGGGTACGGTAGAACAGTCGCTGCAGACACAGATCGAAGAGCAGCTACTACCGGTAAAAACGCGAATAGAAGGCCTCATCGCCAGTATCGACTCGGTAATCACGCGGGTAAATGGCATATTCGATGTCGACTTCCAGGGTAAAGTTGACGAGTACCAGGTATCCATTGAGGCGGCCATTAAAAATATCCGCAACATTACAGAGAGTGTGGATGCCATTGTAGCCAATGAAGCCACCAAGATCGACACGGTAATGACCAATGTGAAAGTGATCTCACAAGCCATTGCTGATAATGAACAAGCCCTGCGCAATACCTTTGCGAACCTGGAGACTATCACCGACTCCATTGCGCGGATTAACCTGGTCAGCACCTTTGCACAGCTCGATTCGGTAACCGCTGATCTCGCGGTGATTACGGGCAAGGTCAAATCTGGTGACGGTAACCTGGCGATGTTGATCAACGAGAAGGAACTCTACGAAAACCTGGAAGCCATCAGTAAGAATCTTGAGTTGTTGCTGGAAGACATTCGCAAAAAGCCCGGCCGTTATGCCCCTTCTCTCCTGCGGGTAGGCAACCGCTAAAGGCATAGTACCGTCTATTGACTTGTTAAATGCTGTATGATGTGGCGATCGGCTCTTGTGTTTGGTGTACTCTTGTTGCTCGCTCATTCCACCTGGGCGCAGGAGCGTACACCGGTCACTATTCGTTCCGCAGATAAATTGCGAGGTATTCGTACCGACTCTACCGAAATTCAGATCGCCATTGGACATGTCTCCTTCGAGCAAAAAGGGACCATTCTCAATTGCGATTCCGCTTTACTTTTCCAGGCCTACAACCGGGTACTCGCTTACGGAAACGTAGAAATCCTGCAAGGAGATACCCTCGATATCCAAAGCGATGCCTTACGGTATGATGGCAACCAGGATTTGGCCACCCTCAATGGCAATGTGAGGTTGCAGCAACAAGGTATGACCCTTACCACACCCTCTTTGACCTACAACATGGCCACCAAACAGGCGCAATACACCAATGGAGCTACCATCCAAAACGACAGCACTACCCTCTCCAGCATCATTGGCTACTACTATTCCAATTCCAGGATCGCCTACTTCAAGGAGGTGGTTCGATTGGTAAACAAACGCTACACGCTCTCCAGCGATACGCTGGAATACCACACGGCCACCAAGGTGGCCTTTTTCCATGGCCCGACTACCATCACCTCCAAAGAGAATACCATTTACTGCGAAGGTGGTTGGTACGATACAGAGCAAGAGCAGGCCAAATTTACCACCAACGCCTGGCTGGATAATCCACCCCAACGCCTGGCAGCCGATACTATTTACTACGAACGGGACAATGGCTTCGGCAGAGCAACCAACAACATTGTTTTTCAGGATACGGCACAGGCCATCCTGCTCTTCAGTGATGCCGCTGAGTACTTTGAAGCGCAACAAACCGTGCATGCCACCAAGGATCCTACGGTGGTCAATATCATCGACAATGACTCCCTGTTTATTGCAGCCGACACCCTCCGCTCTATAGAAGACTCGGTACGGAGTTACCTGATGGCTTATCCCAACGTCAGTATCTTCAAGCGCGATCTCCAGGGTCGCTGCGACTCCCTCGCCTACGACCGGTCAGATTCGGTACTCACCCTCTTTCATGATCCCATCATGTGGAGCGATAGCAACCAGTTTACCG
Organism: uncultured Bacteroidota bacterium; assembly: GCA_913062655.1. Classification (GTDB taxonomy): domain Bacteria; phylum Bacteroidota; class Bacteroidia; order Chitinophagales; family S012-47; genus CAJXXO01. The sequence goes on from CAJXXO010000014.1 coordinate 10,397, forward strand.
CTGACACCATTCGGATTCTCTATCGCGCAAAAGGTATCGACCGGGTGGAGCTACGCCAACAATCCTTTATGGCCTCTCTGAAAGACACCCTTGTTTACGATCAGATCAAAGGACGAGACATCGATGGTTACTTTCGGCTGGACAGCCTGCGAAGGCTGGAAGTAAACGGGAATGGGGAGGCCATATACTATGCCCAGGATGACAGCCTGGCATACCTGGGCGTGAATAAGGTACAGAGCAGCCGTATCACGATCCGCATCCAGAACAATACGGTAGATAAGATCAACTTCCGGGGCAGTCCGGATGCCCAATTGGATCCCATTCAAGACATTAATCCCGGCAATTTTATCCTGGAAGGATTTCAGTGGTATGGTGACTTGCGCCCTACGCGCCCACAATTTCGCCCCTACCGTAAAAACAAGGTGGCTGCGCAGGCTATGCGCCATCAGGACTAGGCAATATTGGTGTACACCGCTTGCACATCGTCATCGTCCTCAATTTTGTCGAGCATCTTTTCAATGTCCGTTAATTGTTCTTCGGAAAATTCGACCGGACTGGAGGCAATACGCTGCAAAGAGGCCTTATTGACCTGTATGCCAAGGTCTTCGAACGCTTTGTTCAACGAACCAAAATGGGTAAAATCGCCATAGACATAAACCCTGTCTTCATTTACCTCGATTTCTTCCAAACCGGCATCGATCAACTCCAACTCGAGCTCTTCCAGATCGATTGCATCGGTCTTTTCGAATTCAAATACTGACTTGCGTGCAAATAGGAACTCAAACGACCCATTGGGGGCCAGGCTACCACCCGCTTTGTTGAAATACGAGCGCACATTGGCTACGGTACGTGTAGGGTTGTCGGTAGCGGTCTCCACCATCACCAGCACCCCGTGCGGTCCTTTGCCTTCATAGGTGAGCTCCGAATAATCCGCAGCATCACCGCCCTCGGCCCGTTTGATAGCGGCCTCAATATTATCTTTTGGCATGTTCTGCGCCTTGGCATTTTGTATCGCCAACCGCAGCTTCGCGTTCATTTCCGGATCTGTTCCTCCTTCCTTGGCCGCTACGGTAATGGCCTTAGCCAGTTTGGGAAACAACTTGGACATCTTGTCCCATCTCTTCTCTTTGGCCGCTCTGCGGTACTCAAATGCGCGTCCCATGTGTGTACTTGATTAATGGTGATAAAAGCTGGGCAAATTTACGACTCCCCACAAAAAAACCGGCTCCCAAATGGAAGCCGGCTAGAAAGAGAAGCGGATGAAACTATTTTTTGCGGAAGTAGTATTCTGTGCTGTCAGCTTGGATGAGTTCGAACCCAAATGCAACCAACGAATTGATCACATGGGCTTTGCTGTTGAAATTGATGCGCTCACCCTCTGCTGTCATCACATTGGTGCGATTGGGTCGATTGACCATCTGACCGTAGTCGATGAAGACACGTACTTCGTTATTGAAGGCGCTCCAGTGCAAAAACCAGACGCGGATGTAGTTCACATGCTCCTGTTCTACAATCTCAGAAAAGGGTACTTCATCAACAAAGAAGTCGGTCAGCACCGCTGAAGTGCGCATCAGGTAGGGATTATCCGGTGTAGGAGCATTGGGGTACACAGCCAAAGCAGACAAGAGCATCAGGCAACTGATCAATAAGGCTTTCATAGTGGTAGGTTTATGGTGTGTGGATGTTTTTAAGAAATTTTTAACAACATCCATGCCAAAAACCTTATGTAAGAATAGACTATTGCATAGCCCGCAGCGCTACCCGGTTTCCTTCTGTGTCCAACAGCACGGCCATGTATCCATGCTCTTTAGAAATCTCTGTTTTGGGTACAATTATCTGACCACCTGCGCCTTCTATTTTATCCAATACTTTCTGGATATTGGGGGCAGCATTGAGGTAAACCAGGGGGCCTTCCTTGCCAGGATGGTAAAAATCAGCATGCTCGCATAGGGCTCCCCCAATAGTACCCGGCTCTACCGGGAAGATGGCCATTTTCAGGCCATTGGCCAGCTCCATGGAAGGCATCTCTACGCCCAGAATAGTCTCATAAAATTGGCGCGCGCGGTCGCGATCGGTGACAGGAATTTCGAACCAACTCACAGCATGTCTCATAGCATTTGGGTCTTGGTGCGACCACCAAATTAGGTATTCTATTGGTTTTCAGCCTTGTGGCGGGCTACCACCGCCTGTATAATCTTCTCTTCAGCCGTGGCCGACCACCCAAATTGCCGGGTAAAGGCACTGCTGTCGAAATAGTAATCGCGGTTGTTTTGGTAGGCCATCTCCTTCATTTCACGGAGAATGGGCACAAAGAGGCCGATAAGGCCCAACATCGAAACCGGCAGAACCCTCAGCCGGGGCTCCACATCCAATGCTTTCGCAAACCCTTGCACCCACTCCTGGATGGTCCAGCGCTGTTGCGTGGAGGGTAGGTGCCACACCCTTCCAAAAGCGCTTGGTGTATTGCCTATTTCAGCCACCGCTTTGGCTGCGTCCTCATCGTAAGTAAAGTTGTGCACCTTATCCTTTCTCCCTATCCACATAGCCTTTTTGCCGGCCGCCAAATTTTTGATAATCGTCTCGTAGGGTTGGGCATTGTGGGTACCCATGAAGTCGGCTGCACGCGTAATAACACCCTCGATGCGCCCTTGCTCTACCGCCTCCCAAAAGGCTTGTGCAATCATGGCGCGTACGCGTCCTTTTACACTCACCGGCCCGATGGGCGTATGCTCGTCCATCCCATCCAGGTGGTGAGGATCGTAGAGGTACATATTGTCAAAAAAGACCAGCTTTACCTCATGGGCCGCACAAGCCGCAAGCACATTATTCATAAGTACCGGCCACTGCTGCTGCCAAATGTGCTTGTTGTAAGGTAAGCCCACGGTAAGATAGGCGACAGAGGCACCTTCCACGGCAGCATGAACTGCTTCCTTATCCATCAGATCGGCCGGATGCAACTGATCGGTTTCGTTCACCTTTTCCGGCTTTCTGCTCACCAGACGAATGTCCTTCGTGTAGGAGGTAAGATGCTGTGCCAGGGGACGTCCAATGGCGCCACCGGCTCCGAGGATGACTTGCATGGGTTGGTTTTTAGTTAGCAGAAAGGTAGCACCTATCCGCGTAGGAAACGAATGAAAAAGCTGCGATAGCGCGTACGGATTACAGGATGCTATTTGATCGATCGCCAAAACTGGCGCCACTTCTCCCTGCGCTCGGCCCTGCGCTTTTCCTTTTCTACAGTAGTCTTGTCCCGTTTGAACCAGTCCAGCCAGTTATCCAATCTCGAAGGGGGTTGGTAATCCGGGCAATGGAAGAGCGCCACTTCACTCTCCTTCAAGAGGGGCAGATTACTGGGGCTGTAGCCGTTACGTTGCAGTATTTTCCATGCCTTTCCGGCCAAAGGCAAAGCCAGCGTACTGCCCGACCCCAAACTACCGGAAGCAAAGTGCACTTCCGGATAGGCGGCTCCTACCCTTGTAACCAACACAGCATCGGTCGTAAAGGACGTAAACCAGGCATCGGAATTGTTTTGAGCGGTGCCCGTCTTGCCAGCCAGGGGCAAGCTGACCCCATACCGACTGCGCAAGGCACTGCCGGTACCTTGGTTGACCGCATAGGCCAGTAGTTGCGTCATCTGACGAGCAGTGCGGGGAGAAAGTATGGGCTTACCGGTGGTCACCTTGTGCCGGTATACCACCTCTCCTGTTGGCGAAATAATGGAATCGATGAGGTAGGGTGTCACCTGCTGTCCGCCATTGGCAAAGGCCGCATACGCTACCGCCACCTCCAGGGCACTGCCTTCCACGGCACCCAAGGCTGCAGCCGGTGTACCCGGAAGGTCGACACTAAAGCCCATTTGCGCCCACATCCGATCAAAGGCGGCAAAGCCGGTGTGAAAAAGCAATTGAATGGTAGGTAAATTTTTGGAGTTGGCCAATGCGCCCCGCATGCTGTAGCTGCCTCCAAAGGTGGCATCATAATTCTTCGGTCGCCACTGTTCGTAGTCTTCCAGCACGATGGGGTCATTATCGAGCCGCAAGCAGGGGTCAACACCTTGTTCCAATGCAGCGGCATACAATACCGGTTTGATGGTACTAGCTAATGTTCGCTTGGCCACTACCTGATCGTAAGGCTGTAAGGCATGATCGATACCCCCTACCCAGGCTCGTACAGCACCCGTGTTAGGGTCAAGCATCACCATGCCAGCCTGCAATACACACAGCGCTCGTGCCATGCTATCGAGTTGGGTGAGGGTATCGAGTTGTACCGATTCACCATCAAAGAGCAAGCGGGGCTTTGCCGAATCCTGCTCTGCTGTCCACCCGGTTGAGGCTAGTTGCTTCCGGGCCAGGTCATACAACTGACGCTTATACGGTTCTTTTTGATACTGCGCCCATAATTGTGCCTGCCGCTTCGGCAAGAAATCCTGCATCGCTTCTACCATGGCCTGCTGACGATCGGGTTGGAGGGTGGTATGGATGATCCACCCTTCCGTGTTTAAATCATATGTAGCATCATGGGTCCTACTCCATTCATCGAGTATCCGCTTTGCCTCCCGCTCAATATGGGGCAATGCATAGGGTGCCGGTCCCTGGCTCTCCAGGTTGGCATAGTCGAGCACCAATGGAAGATGTTGCAAGGAATCGCTTGTCGATTGATCGAGGTAATCGTACCGAACCATCTGCTGCAGCACCACATTTCTCCGCTGCTTCGACCGCTCCGGGTGGCGCTTGGGATGGAAGTAGGTATTGGCCTTCAGCATACCGACCAATACCGCGGCTTCTTCGATGGCCAACTGTGTGGCGGTGGTATTGAAGTATCGTTGTGCTGCGGCTTCTACACCAAAGACTTCCTCACCAAACGGAACGGTATTCAGGTACAAAGTCAGGATTTCTTCTTTCGTGTAGAGGTTCTCCAATCGCCTGGCCACGATCGCTTCTTTGGTCTTGTTGACCGGAAGCGTAAGCCAGCCGTGTTGTTTTCTGCCGTACAGATTTTTGGCTAGTTGCTGTGTCAGGGTGCTGCCTCCACCGGCACTCTCATCACCCAACATGATAGTACGGATGAATACCCTTAGCAAACTCCTTGTATCTACTCCACTGTGGTCGTAAAACCGGGCATCCTCCGTAGCGATCAAGGCATCAATAAGATGCGGAGGAAAATCTTCAAACTCCAACGAAGTCCTGTTTTCCACGAACAACTTCCCGATCAAGGTGCCCTCCTGCGCATAGATACGCGTAGCATTCTGCTGTTGTATATCGCGGAGTGTCTGCTTAGAGGGAATGGAGCCAAAAACACCCCAGTTGACCAGGCCGATGAACAGCAACCCTAGCGAGAGGATGACACCCGCAGCCCAGAGACTTAGTCTCAGCAGTCGTTTGAGCCAGCGTTTTCGTGTCGATTTCTTGGCCGTCACCCGGTGGTTTTAATAGAGATGGAATTCGCGGAAACTACTATCCAGCGGACCATTTTTCAGCTCGATCTTTTGGTTGGCGCGCATGCCGATCTTCTTCAACGCCTGTTTACTGGCACTAAGTATCCAGGCGGTACTGCCTGAACAATCGCTTTTGAGCTTGTCCCCGATCTCCCGGTAGAAAGCCACGATATCTTTCTCCGGCAGCCGTTCATCATAGGGTGGGTTCAGGATGATCCAATGGGGCTCTCGTAAAGGGGGATGCTCCTGCATTGACATAGGGCGGAAGTGGATCAGCCGATCGAGCCCGAGGTTGGCGGCATTGCTGCGCGATTTTTTGATCATCGTAAAGAGCTTATCGCTGGCGATGATGCGTACCGAGGGCTGCTCGGGAACTTCAGGCAAGTGCTGTATTTCGCGCTCAAAGACCGCTTTGGGAAAGCCGGGCCACTGCTGGAATGCATAGCGTCTGCGCAGGAGCTGTGGTGGCAGGTCATACGCCATCAAGGCGGCCTCAATCGGTAAAGTGCCCGAGCCACACATGGGGTCCCAGAATGGTGTACGCTTATCCCACCCGCTGAGCAGCAGCAAACCGGCTGCCAGCACTTCGTTTAAAGGGGCAGGTCCGGTGATTTCGCGATACCCCCGCTTGAAGAGTGGCTCCCCACTACTGTCCAGCGACCACGTAACCTGGTCCCGGTCGATGTGCAAATCGATGCGAAGGTGGGGGCGCTTGGTGTCTATGCTGGGACGCTGTCCGAATTGATCCTGAAACTGATCGACAATGGCATCTTTTACCTTGAGTGCCGCATAATGCGAATGAGTAAAGTGTGAAGAGTGCACCGTATGCCGAATGGCAAAGGTCTGGTTGGTCCGCATGTATTTGGTCCAGTCGATATCCTGTGTACGGGCATACAGCTCTTCCGGGTTAGTCGCCTTGGCATGGTGCAGTGGTCGTAGGATCGAGACGGCCGAGCGCAGCCAGATGTTGGCCTTGATTAAGCCCGGCCAGTCGGTACGGGCCACCACACTGCGCAACTTGGGCTGCACCCCCGAAAGGCCGAGTGCATGCATCTCCTGCGCCAGCACTTCTTCCAGTCCCTTGAAAGTCTTGACGGTAATGGGAAAGTCAGTCGCCATCGCTACTCCTGCTCCTTTTCGAAGGCCTTGATGATGTGCTTCACCAACTTGTGGCGGATCACATCCTTATCGGTCAGCGTCACCATGCCGATCCCTTTGATGTCCTTCAGAATGCGTATCGACTTGATCAGACCCGATTTTTGGTTCTTTGGCAAATCAATCTGCGTGAGGTCACCGGTTATGATCGCCTTCGCGGTGGGTCCCAAACGAGTGAGGAACATCTTGATCTGTGACTCGGTGGTATTTTGGGCTTCATCCAGAATGATGAAGGCATTGTCCAGTGTACGGCCACGCATAAAGGCCAGTGGTGCCACCTCTATCACCCGGTTTTGCATGTAATAGTTCAGCCGTTCGATCGGGATCATGTCATCCAGTGCATCGTAGAGGGGCCGCAGGTAGGGGTCTACTTTCTCTTTCAAGTCTCCCGGCAGGAAACCCAGGCTCTCCCCGGCTTCCACAGCCGGCCGGGTGAGCACGATTTTCTTCACCGATTTATTTTTCAACGCCTTTACCGCTAAGGCCACTGCAGTATACGTTTTGCCGGTACCGGCCGGGCCGATGGCAAAAACAATGTCGTTTTCTTTGGCCAGGTCCACCAGGATTTGCTGGTTGGGCGTCTTAGCTTTTATGACGTTGCCACTCGATCCGTAGAGCAGAATATTGTCCGCGCTCTCCGGGGGCACCACCTGGTTCAAATCCATGCCCAGCAACAGGTTCTCCATATTGCGGGTAGACAGCCGGCCATACTTTTCCACCAAATGCATCATGGCATCTACCGTCTCTTGCAGCCGGGCAATGTCTTCCGTGTTGCCGGCAATTTTCATCTTATTCCCCCGCGAAGCGATTTTCAGTTTCGGGAAGGCCTTTTTCAATAAGTCGAGGTTCGTGTTGTTTACCCCGAAAAAGTCCACAGGGTTTATATTCTCGAGGTTGATTGCGATTTCAGTCAAGTGGTTAATTTTGGTGTCAAATCTACTAAAAAGAGCCCCGTTGTATGGCGATTATCACCCTCACCACAGACTTAGGGGAAAAGGACTTTTACGCAGGGGCGGTGAAGGGGCAAATCCTGCATCGGCTGCCGCAGGCCCACGTAGTGGATATCACCCATCTCATCAAACCATTCGATATTTTTCATGCCGCCTTTGTCCTCGGGCAAGCCTGGCAAAGTTTTCCGGCCGGTACAGTACATCTGGTCAATGTGACACACACCGAGTCGAAAGATGATCGCCTCCTGCTCATAGATTACAAGGGGCATTATTTTATCGGCTATGACAACGGCTGGTTTAGCCTGGCCGTTCATGATATACCGGAAAAAGTGGTGGCGCTGCCTGCCGATCAGGTGGCCCAGGGCACTTTCCTCCTGCGCGATGTGATGGTGCCGGCCGCATGCGCGTTGTTGCAAAAACAGGCGATGGAGCAGCTCGGCCAACCGATCCGGCAGATACGCGAGCTACGGCATCTGGAACCCAACGCTTCCGACCAGTTTATTCGGGGCAATATTGTGTACATTGACCACTATGGCAATGCGGTGACCAACATCCACCAGAAGCTCTTTGACGAGGTAGGGCAAGGGCGAAAGTTTTCTATCGGTTTCAGGCGGGAGCGCCTCGAGCAGATCCATGCCACCTACGATGCAGTGAGTGAAGGCGAGAAAGTCGCAGTCTTCAATGCAGCCGGCTGGCTCGAGATCGCCATCAACAAAGGCCATGCCGCTCAGCTGCTGGGGCTCGACAACAACGTATTTCTTCATATTGACTTCCACCAATGATCAGAATTGTGAAAATGGTCTTCGACCCGGAGCAGATCGACACCTTTCAGCAACTCTTTGCGGAAAGAAAAACGCGCATTGCCGGTTTTCCCGGCTGTCAGGGGGTGGAGCTGCTGCAAGACATCGATCAACCGAACGTCTTTTTTACCTACAGCCATTGGGAAAGCCCTGCTCATTTGGAACAATATCGGCAGTCGGACCTTTTCAAAGATACCTGGCGGCACACCAAAGCGCTCTTTGCCGGTAAACCGGCCGCGTGGAGTGTGGAAGTCGCCAATAAAGCCTCCTGACCTTGGGACACTATCTCCAACATAAACCGTATCCCATCTTGCTGGGTGAACGCCTCAAGTTTGCCGACTGGAAAGACTTGATGGGCCCGGCCGACTACCCGCATGTGGCGGTGGTAGCAGATGAGCATACGGCTGAGCATTGTTGGCCGATTCTCCAGAAGGGGCTACCCCGCCAGTACG
>CAJXXO010000015.1 GCA_913062655.1 uncultured Bacteroidota bacterium
TCCCGCTTCACGATTGGGCCCTCATCGCCACTGCCTTGTACCTGACGCAGGTCGATGCCCTTGTCTTCGGCCATTTTTTTGGCCAATGGCGAAGCTTTAATGCGCCTGTCGTCATCAGCAGCCGGAGTGGGTGCCGGTGCCGGTTCTGGTGCTGCCGAGGTTTCTTTTTTCTCTTCTTTGGCAGGTTCTGCCGCCTGGTCTTCCTTAGCGGCCTCCTCTTGGCCTTCCTCATCGGCCTCCTGGTCTTCTTTTTTAGCCTCTTCCAGTAGCTGCTCGTAGTCTTCTCCTTCTTCGCCCACAACAGCAATTACACCATTTACCGGAACGGCATCTCCTTCTTCGGCTCCTATGTAGAGTAGTGTTCCTTCCTCATAATTTTCCAGCTCCATCGTTGCTTTGTCGGTCTCCACCTCTGCAATGATATCGCCTGGTTCAATTTTATCACCGACTTGTTTCAGCCAGCTCGCGATCACGCCTTCTGTCATGGTGTCGCTCATCAACGGCATGCGTATTACTTCTGCCATAATTGTTCTTTCGTTTGCTAGGTTTCCCTTGCGAAAGCTTATCGCAAGGCCGGTCAAAATTAAGGTATATGCCCGAAAATGGTAAACGCTACTGGAGAGGGGAAAGGAGCCAAGTCGCCAAATGGTTCAATCAATACTCCAAATCCAAATCCAGCCGCTCCTGAAGCGATTTCAGGTTTGGATTTTTTTCCATTGCTTTTTGGTACCGCTCCTTCACTGTAAGGGGGCGCTCTCCTCGAATTTGATCACGAGCGGCTACATCATAGGTCACCTCAATTTCAAAGCCATCTGGTAAGGAGCCGGCCAGGGCATCCATTATTCGGTGCCGGTTGTCATTGAAAAGCGCCCACTCCAATTTGTTACCCACTACCCATCGTATAGTGTACGCCTCAATCTGCGGTTCGTAGTTTTTAAGAATAGCGTGCAGCGACTTTTCATTCTCTTCAGTGAAGGTAGCCGATAAAATAGCTTGCGCTTTATCCAGATGTTCGCGGCTCAATTGCGGTCGCTCTCCCTGGAAGGTGTTGGATTCCGCTTTCTCCTCTTGCTCCTTTTCCGCAGGTGGCTGGGCAATGTCGCCAAATAACCGGCTCTTTCTTGTTTTTTTGGGGGGCTGCTCTGCTGCCGGTGGCGGTGTAGGCGGGCTGGCGGGTGCTTCCGGTGGCGGTACCGTTTCCACCTCAGTTGAGGTGGGTGGGCTTTCGGGAGTGTTTTTTGGCTCTTTCTTTGGTGAAGATTCGCTTTTTGGTGGAGGAGTTACCTCACTCGTTTTTTTTTTGCTACTGGGTGCCGTAGGCAGGGGACCTCCGTCTTGTGCTTGTGGCAGGTAGCAGACCTTTAGCAGGGTCAGCTCTACATGGAGGCGCTTGTTTTGGGCGGTTTTATATTGTACCTCACAGGTATTGAATAGATTTAACCCATTCAGCAAGGTGGCAAGTGGGGTGTAGTTGGCTTGCTCCTGGTAGCGCTGCTGCATCTGTTCGCCCACTTCCAGCAGATGGACTGTTTCGGTATTTTGACACATCATCAGATCGCGAAAATGCTGGCTCAGCCCATTGATAAAAGTATCTCCTTCAAAGCCCAGGCTCAGGATTTCTTCAAAGTAGAGCATCAATTGAGCGGCATCCTGCTGCAGGATCGCATCGGTAACCTTGAAATAGTATTCGTAATCGAGAATATTGAGGCTATCCAACACACTTTGATAGGTGAGCTCCTGGTTAAAGCTTACCAATCGATCAAAAATGGAGAGCGCATCGCGTAGTGCTCCATCCGCCTTTTGGGCAATGATGGGAAGCGCCTCCTCTTCGTAGGTGATGTTTTCCTGCTCACAAATAGTGGCGAGGTGGGGAATGATGTCCTTCACACTGATGCGCTTGAAGTCATAGATCTGACAGCGACTCAGTATAGTGGGCAGTATTTTATGCTTTTCTGTGGTGGCCAAGATAAATATGGCATAGGGTGGGGGCTCTTCGAGCGTCTTCAAAAACGCATTGAAGGCTTGTTGCGACAACATGTGTACCTCATCAATGATGTACACTTTGTATTTGCCCACTTGCGGTGGTATGCGCACCTGGTCGGTGATGGTGCGGATGTCTTCTACCGAGTTGTTGGAGGCCGCATCCAGCTCAAATATGTTGAAAGACAGGTCACTGCCTTCGGGTACGGCTCCTTTGTTGATCTCACGGGCAAATATCCGGGCACAAGTGGTCTTGCCTACTCCGCGTGGACCACAGAAGAGATAGGCTTGTGCAATTTTGTTGGCGGCAATGGCATTGCTCAGGGTTTGGGTCACCTGTTCCTGCCCCACTACGCTGTTAAAAGTAGTCGGTCTATATTTGCGGGCAGAAACGATGAATTGGCTCATGGTCCTAAATTAGACGTTTGCGAAAGGGGGGGCAAATTTTCTAAAAATTATTGATAGCCACGAGCCATTTTGGTTGAAAAATTCTATCTTTGCATTCCGTTTTAGCTTAAGGCGTTAAAAATCAAGTCTTTAGTATGATGAATCACTATGAATTAATGGTCATTTTCACTCCGATCTTGTCGGACGATGACACCAAAAAATCCATACAGAGCTATGGAAAAATGGTGACCGATGCCGGTGGGGAAATGGTCCATCAGGAGACTTGGGGCTTACGGCAACTTGCCTATCCGATTGACAAAAAGACAACTGGTATCTACCATTTGTATGAGTTCAAAGCTCCAGGTGAAACAATTGAGAAAATGGAAATCCAATTTAAGCGTGACGACAACATTATGCGTTGGCTGTTCACCAAATTGGATAAATACGGTGTAGAGTACAATGAGCGCAGGCGCAAGAAATTGGCGCAAAAGCAAAAAGAAGAGTCTAACACTGAAGTGAAGGAGGACGCATAATGGCTGATAATAAAAATATCAAGTTTCTTAGCTCCCCTAAAATCGGGCGGAAGCAAAAGAAATACTGTCGCTTTAAGAAGGCAGGCATCAAATATATCGACTACAAGGATCCGGAGTTCTTGTCGAAGTTTGTAAACGAGCAAGGTAAGATTTTGCCGCGCAGACTCACCGGCAACTCATTGAAGTTCCAGCGCAAGATTGCTACTGCGGTCAAAAAAGCGCGTCAGTTGGCCTTGATGCCATACGTAACTGATCAGTACAAATAAATCGAAGACAAGCGATGGATATTATACTGTTACAAGACGTAGACAACCTCGGCTATAAAGACGATGTGGTTAATGTGAAGCCTGGCTATGCCCGCAACTTCCTCATCCCGCGTAATATGGCCTTGGTCGCTAACCGTTCCAACCTGAAAGCGTTGGAAGAGAAGTTGCGCCAGACTGAACTGAAGCGCCAGAAAATGTTGGCTGAATACGAAGGACAGGCCAAGAAGATCGAAGAAGCTACCATTAAAGTGGGTGCCAAGGTGGGTACCAGTGGCAAAATCTTCGGTAGTATCACCAACATTCAAGTGGCAGATGCTATTAAGAACACTACCGGTGTGGAGGTAGATCGTAAAAAGCTGAAGCTGCAAGATGAGATTAAATCTTTGGGTACGTATAAGGCTAAAGCCGAGCTGCACAAAGACGTGATCGTTGAGTTTGACTTTGAAGTGATTGCTGAGTAAACCAGGAATCCCAAAAGATAACAGGAACCCTGCCGTCAGGCGGGGTTTTTTTGTGCCACTACTATCCAGTAGTCGAATACACTGCCGGGCTTGTATACTTTTTCCCAATAGAGGGTAAAGCCAAGTGAGCAAAGGGCCGATCGGTATTCGGCAGCGGTGTGTTGCTGTGGGTGCAAGGCATCTGCCGGCAGCAGTCGAAAGAGTTGGCGAAGTGCCCGGTAGCGGTGCACATCACTGCTCAACACCAGCCATCCCCCCGGCTGGGTATGTCGCCCCAACTGTTGAAGAGCCTTTGACCAATCCTTGACATGATTGATGGCATTAAACGTTAGCACCAACGGATATTGCCGCTCGTGAAGCGGCTGCTCGATACACCGGCTATCAAACTCCACCTGTGGCCATTGCGTTGGATGAAAGTGAGGAAGGGTTTGCGCATAGCGATCGAGGAGCGGATCTACGGCATGGATGCGGTAGTCCGGTAAAGCAATGAAGCATCCGGCCGGACCACAGCCCACTTCCAAAATAGTGGATGAGGAGGGCGGCCAGATGACAACCGGTAACTGCGCCAGTAGTGTATTCCAGTAATCGGTTTTCCATTGCAGGTAGTCTGCAGGTGGCGTATTGCGGAGATAACACTTCCACCACCACAACTCCAATCGTTGCGCTATTGCCCACTTCCCTGCCATGCCATTATGAATGAGCTTTAAAACTACCCTAAATTTGCAGGATGCCAAGCGCTGATCAATGTGAAATAAGTCTATGTTTGCTGCCAGAAGCGGGTGCCGAGGGCATTGCGCAATCTTATGATGTCTATCTGGTGAATACCTCTGCTGCCGACCTGCACGTTGATTTCCAATGGTTGGAGCATGGGCAGGTGAAAGCGGGACAGCAACTGCCCCTGCAAGCGGGCCAAATTGCACAGGTGCATCACACTTGGCTGGATAACCTCCATGCAGCACCTGGCGTTAAGGTGTCGTGTTGGTTAGCCCAATCGTTGCCGGGTATCGAGCGGCAATTCGATAAAGAACTGCGCCTTCGTACCAAAATACTCGTCAAACCTCCGCAGACGTTGCCCTTTTTTGCACGACCGGTGCACGTCATTCCGCTGTGGGACAGGCTGCCAGCCATAAAGACGGTGCAAACCGCGAGCAGGGAGAAAAAATGGAACAAGCCCAAAGATCAGCCTACCACCCTTTCGGATGTAGTGCAGCGCAAAGCTCATCTGCGCACCGAAATCGATCTCCATGCGGAAGCCTTGGGGATCGACCCCAAGGGGGTATCCAAACACGAAGTAGTACAATTACAATTGCGTGCTTTTGATGAATGGCTTGATGACGTGATTCGCCACGGCTTTGATACCGTATACGCCATTCATGGTGACGGTAAAGGCACTTTGAAGAAACTCATCCACCAGAAACTGGAGACCTGGCCACACATTGCTTCCTACAATAACCGTTACCATCCGAAATACGGCACCGGGGCCACGGAGATTCACATTGATTAACCGATAGATTGTCCAATTATAACGACATTTGTACTGGGTCGTAAGCTGCCTTGTCGCTCCGCTTATGGTGGAGAGGAAAGTCCGGGCAATGCAGTGCACCACACCACCTAACGGGTGGCTCCGGGCAACCGGAGAGCCAGTGCCACAGAAAATAACAGCCGATGTCGGGGCCATGCTCCGGCAGGTAATGGTGAAAATGTGCGGTAAGAGCGCACGGTCCTGCATGGCAACATGTGGGGCGGGCAAACCTTGTGGATTGAAAGGCCAAGCAGTTGGTGTCAGCCACGCGCTGACCAGGCGGCACGTCTGGTAGCCAACGGGTAGGCCGCTCGACCCCGATCGTGAGGTCGGGGCTAGATAAATGGCAAGGGTCCGCCTATGGCGGAAACAGAACCCGGCTTACAGGCTTGCGACCTGCTTTTTACGCCTGTACTTTTTAAAGTAATTTCGTTGGTAGACAACCTACCCAAAAGAGACTAACTAGACGCCTATGGCTACCATTTTAATAGTAGATGATGAAAAGAGTATCCGGAAAACGCTTCGCGAAATACTGGAGTACGAGAAATACAAAGTAGACGAGGCCGCTGACGGGCAGGAAGGTTGGAAAAAGATTCAGGAAAGCACGTACGATGCGGTGTTGCTGGATATCAAGATGCCAAAGATGGATGGCATGGAACTGCTGGCCAAGGCACAGGAGGAAAGCCCGGATATGCCGGTCATTATGATCAGTGGCCACGGCACCATCGATACGGCTGTAGAAGCGGTGAAGGCCGGTGCCTTTGATTTTATCTCCAAACCGCCAGACCTGAACCGATTGCTCATCACGGTGCGCAATGCACTGGATAAGTCGCACTTGGTTACAGAGACAAAGGTGCTCAAGCGAAAAGTAACCAAGACCCGCGAAATAATCGGTGATTCACCTGCCATCGACAAAATCAAATCCACCATTCAGCGCGTAGCGCCTACAGAAGCCCGGGTATTGATAACCGGAGATAATGGTACGGGAAAAGAATTGGTGGCTCGCTGGATACACGAATTGAGTGCGAGAGCCAGTGGGCCAATGGTGGAAGTGAACTGTGCCGCCATTCCGGGTGAATTGATCGAAAGTGAGTTGTTTGGCCACGAGAAAGGCGCTTTTACTTCGGCTATCAAACAGCGGATCGGTAAGTTTGAGCAAGCCAATGGCGGTACCCTCTTTCTGGATGAGATAGGAGACATGAGCCTGTCGGCACAAGCCAAAGTGCTACGAGCACTGCAGGAAAATAAGATCATGCGCGTAGGGGGCGATAAGGAAATTGCCGTTAATGTCCGCATTGTGGCAGCTACCAACAAGGATTTGATCAAAGAGATTGAAGAAGGACGATTCCGGATGGATCTCTACCATCGCCTTAGTGTAATCTTGATCCATGTGCCATCGCTGAATGAGCGCAAGGAGGATATACCACTGCTGGCCGATCGGTTTGTGAAAGAGATATGTGAGGATTACAGTATGCCGCACAAGAAGATCTCACCCAAGGCGTTACAGGCGTTACAGGAGATCAACTGGACGGGTAACATCCGCGAACTGCGTAATGTGATGGAGCGGTTGGTGATCTTAGGGCAAGAACGCATCACAGAAGAGGATGTAGCCAAGTACGTAAGCACGCCACAGTCCATGCAAGATCACGTGCACTTGTATGAGCGCTTTAGTCGTTTTCAGGAATTTAAAGATTACATCGAAGAGCAGTTTATAGAGCACAAGCTGAAAGCCAATGGCTGGAATGTGAGCAAGACGGCCGAAGAGCTGGACATACAGCGCAGCCACCTGTACAATAAGATTGAAAAGTTCGATCTGAAGCGCAGCAAGTAATCAGCCGATCGCGTAGGTTTCCCCCTCCGTAGCCAATTGCGTATGCGGAAATATGGACTGCGCCTCCTCCAAGAGTGGAGTTAGGTCGGTATACTTAGCGGAATAATGCCCGATCAGTAATGCACCCACCTGGTTTCTTTTTGCCAGTTGTGCCGCCTGAAGGGCTGTGGTGTGGTGGGTGTGTGCCGCTCTTTCCGCATGTTCCTGTAAAAAGGTGGCCTCATGGTACAGCAGGTCTACACCTTGCAGGTAGGCATCCCAATGGGTAAGGGGCAGGGTATCAGTGAAGTAAGCGTATTTCCGCGGTGGTAGTGGATCTTGTGTCAGGAGACGATTGGGTATTACTGTGCCATCCGGTTGGGTGTAGTCGGCTCCTTTTTTGATCGCATTGATGGCCTCAACAGGTACACCGTATTCATGCCCGGCTTTGGGGTTGTATTTCCGTTCTCTTTCCTTTTCAGCTACTACAAAACCCACACAGGCAATGCGATGCTGCAGTGGTAAGCTGTAAATGGTTACGGCTTCATTATCCACCAAAATACTGGGGCTCTCCATAGGAACCGGATGAAAATGCAAATCCAGTTGCAATTGCAAAGAGCTTGCCTGAAACTGCGTCTTCAAAATTGTTTCTAAAGCAGGCGGACCATACAAATGCAAGGGCTTTTCGTGTCGAAGCAGATTTAGGGTGGTCAATAGCCCCGGCAAACCAAAGTAATGATCGCCATGAAGGTGAGAGATAAAGATGTGTTCGATCTTACTGCGCTTGAGGCCGAAACGCTGCAGTTGCATTTGTGTACCTTCTCCGCAGTCGAAGAGCAGGTAGGTATGGTTGTGGTTGACCAATTGTGCGCTAGGGTGGCGAAAGTGTGCCGGTAGGGCTGAGCTGGTGCCCAGCACAGTAACCTCAAAGGTCATTCAGTCTCCTCTTTGAAATCACGCTCCAATTCCTCCATCAATACAAAGTCTACGGCTTCATCTACCGTGGGCACGAGGTTCAACACATTCTGCAGTTGAGAAATTTCGATGAGCTTCTGCACTTGGGGGTTCAGGGCTGACATGACAAAGGAGCCTTCCGCTTCCTTGCATACCCGGTTGCCGATCAGGATGGCACTCAGTCCTGAGGAGTCTACGGAGCTGACATGTGCCATGTCCAGGATTAGGTTTTTATACCCTTCCGCATTCATTAAGACCAACTCAGACTTCAACTGTGGTGCATTGGCAGAGGTGAGTCGCTCTTCATTCAATGTAAGAATGGCGTATTTATCGCGTTTATCAATCGAAAATTTCATAGTCTCGGTTGTTTAACACTCTAAATTAGCAATAATGAACCACTCTCCACGTCTTACGTAAGAGTCGTCTGAGGATTGTATGGGGTATATTTTGTCGCAGAAATAATCGCCCCTTTGTCGGCATTCTTCTATTTTTAAGATTCAGGCGGGTTTTCGGAACGTTACCATTCGGCTTCGGTTATCCTTCTAAGTGAATTAAGTTACCTTAACAGTAGCTCAGAACATTACAAAACAGCGAATCGTTTATCACCATATGGAAGCGAAATTTTCACAAAAAGTAAAAGAGGTCATCTCCTTCAGTAGGGAAGAAGCGTTGCGGTTGGGGCATGACTACATCGGCACAGAGCATTTGCTGCTGGGCTTGATTCGGGAGGGCGAAGGATTGGCCATTCAAGTGCTTCGTTCGTTAGATGTTGACATTGTCTTCCTCCGGAAAGCTATTGAGGATGCCATCAAGGATAAAGCCGGCCGACAGAATGTTCAATCTAAAAACCTGCCCCTTACCAAGCAAGCGGAGAAAGTGTTGAAGATCACAGTATTGGAGGCTAAGATATTCAAGAGTGATCTCATCGGTACCGAGCATTTGATGCTGTCTATCCTGAAGAATAAGGATAACGTAGCTACACAAGTACTCAGCAAAGTCGATGTAGACTATGACATCTTTAAAGCGGAGCTGGAATACATGAAACATGATATTAAGGATGAACTGACCAACGACCCGGGCGATGAAGAATCATTCGAAGAACCATCAAAAGGGTATGGCAGTGGCCGCAGCAAAGGAGGAACCGCGAAGTCGAAAACGCCTGTGCTCGACAATTTTGGCCGCGATATTACCAAGTTGGCAGAAGAGGGCAACCTTGACCCCATTGTTGGCCGGGAGACAGAAATTGAGCGGGTAAGTCAAATCCTGAGCCGGAGAAAGAAAAATAACCCTATTCTCATTGGTGAGCCAGGCGTAGGTAAAACCGCCATCGTGGAAGGCCTCGCCCTTCGCATTGTGCAGCGCAAGGTAAGCCGCGTGTTGTTTAACAAGCGCCTGGTGATGCTCGATCTGGCTGCCTTAGTAGCCGGTACAAAGTATCGGGGACAATTTGAGGAGCGGATGAAGGCTATCATGAATGAGCTGGAAAAAAACCGCGATGTCATCCTCTTTATTGATGAAATTCATACCATCGTAGGTGCTGGTGGTGCCACCGGCTCGCTGGATGCCAGCAATATTTTCAAGCCTGCCCTAGCGCGTGGTGAATTGCAATGCATTGGGGCTTCTACTTTGGATGAGTATCGACAGTATATCGAAAAGGATGGTGCACTCGACAGACGCTTCCAGAAAGTGTTGATCGATCCTCCTACCTCTGACGAGACGATGCAGATACTCAACAACATCAAGGAAAAGTACGAGGAGTATCACAACGTAGACTACTCTGACGAAGCGGTTGAGGCTTGCGTAAAGTTGAGTAATCGCTATATCACCGATCGCTTTTTGCCAGATAAGGCCATAGATGTTTTGGATGAAGTCGGTGCCCGCGTACACTTGAAAAACATTCACGTGCCAAAGAATATTCTGGAGCTGGAAGGCAAGATCGAAGAGATCAAGGAAGAGAAAAACCAGGTCGTTAAGAGCCAGCGGTATGAAGAAGCGGCCAAGCTGCGTGATACGGAAAAGAAATTGCTCGAAGATCTCGACCATGCCAAAAAGGATTGGGAAGAGCAGGTAAAAACAGAGCGTTATCCGGTCAATGATGACGACATTGCTGAAGTGGTAGCCATGATGACGGGCATACCGGTGAAGCGAATTGCACAGAGCGAAAGCAATCGCTTGAAGCATATGAAAGAAGATATGCAAAAAGCGATCATCGGACAGGATGAGGCTATCAGTAAGATTACCAAAGCCATACAGCGTAACCGCGTAGGCTTGAAAGACCCGAAAAAGCCAATTGGCAGTTTCATCTTCCTGGGTCCAACAGGGGTCGGTAAAACTGAATTAGCAAAAGCGCTGGCACGCTATCTCTTTGATAGTGATGATACCCTCATTCGCATCGATATGAGTGAGTATATGGAGAAGTTCTCTGTAAGCCGACTTATCGGTGCCCCTCCGGGTTATGTAGGGTATGAGGAAGGCGGACAGCTCACAGAGCGGGTGCGCAGAAAGCCGTACAGCGTAATTCTGCTGGATGAAATCGAAAAGGCCCACCCGGATGTATTCAATATTCTGCTACAGGTGTTGGATGATGGACAGTTGACAGATGGTCTGGGCCGTAAGGTGGACTTCAAGAACACCTTGATCATTATGACTTCAAATATTGGTGTGCGCCAGTTGAAGGACTTCGGCCAAGGGGTCGGTTTCGCTACGCAGGCCAAGAAAGACCAGGCTGAATCGTATGCCAAGAGTGTGATTGAAAACGCACTGAAGCGTACTTTCTCGCCTGAGTTTCTCAATCGAATTGATGATGTAGTCATTTTCAACAGCCTGGAGCGCGAGCATATCTTCCAGATCATCGACATTGCATTGGTAGATGTACGCAAGCGTTTAGAAGGCTTGGGCTACCAAATCGAATTGACGGAAAGTGCCAAAGACTTCTTGTCTGAGAAGGGGTATGACCCGCAGTTTGGTGCCAGACCCTTGCACCGGGCGATACAGAAATACATGGAGGACCCATTGGCGGAGGAAATTCTCAATGGAAGCTTCGAGGAAGGCATCACCATATTGATTGACCATGAAGAAGGAGCGGAAGAGATGAAGATATCGGTGAAAGGAGACGGCAAGAGTAAGCCTAAAGAAGAACCTTCTGAAGAGTCTAAATAAACAGAAAAGGCCAACCGAGCGGGTTGGCCTTTATTTTTGCTGGGGGTAGCCGGTTATTCATTTCCGCCTACCATATCCATAATCGCCTCGCTAACACCAGTGCTGGAGAAGCCGCCATCATGGTAGAGGTTTTGCATGGTCACATACCGGGTTAAGTCACTAAACATGGCTACGCAGTAGTCGGCACAGGCCTCACCGGGCGCATTGCCGATAGGTGACATCTTATCCGCATAGCTCAGGAACGTATCAAATCCTTTCACACCCGTACCGGCTGTGGTCGGTGTAGGTGATTGGCTGATCGTGTTGACACGTACCTTTTTCTCTTTACCAAACCAATAGCCAAAGCTACGGGCAATGCTCTCGAGCAGGGCTTTGGCATCGGCCATATCATTATAGCTCGGAAAGGTACGCTGCGCAGCTATATAGCTTAGTCCCAGGATAGAGCCCCAATCGTTCATCGCATCAAGCTTCCAGGCTGTCTGCATGGTTTTGTGAAAAGAGGCGGCAGATACATCCATTGTTTTCAGGTACCAGTCGTGCTTCAGTTCTGTATAGCCTTTGTTCTTTCGCACATTTGGGCTCATACCTATGGAATGGAGAACGAAGTCCAGGGGACCGCCCAGTTTGTCCATGGCTTGTGTGAATAGTTGTTCCAAGTCCTCCATGGAAGTAGCATCTGCCGGTATGATTTCACTGCCGGTCTTTTCCGCGAGTTGTTGAATGCCGCCCAACCGCATGGCTACGGGTGCATTGGTCAATACAAAGGTGGCACCTTCCTCGTGGCAACGTTCGGCCACTTTCCAGGCGATAGAGTTTTCATCGAGGGCACCGAATATGATGCCGCGCTTTCCTTGTAACAGATTATTTGACATGTGTTTTGGATTGCAGTTAGGTCCTCAAAACTACGACATTCGCAAGAGTTCTCGTGCGCTCTCCAGAGCGGAAGAAGAAGGCCGCTCACCCCCAATCATTTGTGCAATGGCTTTCACCCGGTTGTCTCCTTCCAATGCTTGCAAGCGCGTTTGGGTATGTCCGTTTTGCTCTTCTTTGTAGACAAAAAGGTGCTTGTGCCCCTGGCTGGCGATTTGTGGCAGGTGGGTAATGACCAGTACTTGATGGTGGTCTGCCAATTGGTGCAACAGCTCGCCCACCTTTAGGGCTACTTCACCGGAAATGCCCGTGTCAATCTCATCAAAAATCAAGGTAGGCAGCGCTGTGGAGGCGGCTACCAGCGACTTAATGACCAGCATCAACCGGGACAGTTCTCCCCCGGATGCGACTTTCACGATGGGTTGCGGGGTAGCCCCTTTATTGGCGCTAAAATAAAAGCCGATGGTATCAATACCATCCGGACCGGGCGTTTCACCTGTTGCCTCAACGGCTACCTGCAGTTGCGCTTTGGGCAGTCCTACCTCCGGCAGCAGTGCATTAACCTTATCCTGGAGCTGTTTGGCCGCAGCCTGTCGTGCTTTTGACAACTGTTGTGCAGTTTGGAGCAGTTGCTTCTCCTGCTGCTGTAGTGATCGTTCCAGGTCTGCAATACGATCGGAGCGGTCGGTCATACCCTGCTGGCTGGCCTCCCATTCTGCTTGCAAGCGCATAAGCTCTGCCAAGGTGTTAACCCCATGTTTCTTTTCCAGTCGGTAAATTTCATTCAGCCGATCTTGCAGCGTTTGAATCTGCTCTTCATCCAGGGTAACCGACTGCTCCACATGCTCCATTTCCCGTTGTATGTCTTGTAGCTCAGCCATGGCGCTATCCAGCCGTTGGTAGAGTTGCTCGATCTGCTGATTGTATCCTGTAAGAGGGCGCAAGGCCTGTTGCACTTGTGCCAGTACTTCGGTGGCGCTTTGCTCGTGGCCCCCCAACGCTTGTTGTGCAGCGAATAAGCCCTGTTTGATGTGCTCGGCATGGGTAAGGGTGTCGAGTTCCTCTTCGAGCCGTTCCTGTTCTTTGGGGTCCTCCAGTTCCAGTGCTTTTACTTCCTGGAGCTGAAAGGCCAGATAATCTGCCTCTTGCTGGGCTTGCCGATCAGCTTCTTGCAGGTATTTCAGTTCTTTACTGTCTGCACTATAGGCTCGATAGGCCCTTCGATAGGCTTGCATCTGCTTTTCATGGCCAGCTAAGGCATCCAACACTTGCCGTTGGAAGGCTTGCTGCCCCAGTTCTAATGTCTCATGTTGTTGGTGGAGGTCAATGATTTGACTGGCCAGGTCGCGCAGGACGGTCAGCCTTACTGGTGTGTCATTGATAAAGGCACGGGATTTACCCTGTGGGTTGATCTCCCTACGCAATAGCGTAGTGTCGTCATAGTCCAGCTCATGTTGCGCAAAGAAGTGCTCTAACGCATAGTTGTTTAGCGTGACGGTAGCTTCTACAATACATTTCTCGGCACGATTAAAAAGTACGGAAGTGTCTGCCCGCTTGCCAAGCACCAGTGATAGTGCGCCTAACAGAATGGATTTTCCGGCCCCGGTTTCACCGGTAATAGTGGTCAGACCCTTATCGGGCTGGAGTTCCAGCCGATCGATAATGGCATAGTTTTGTATGAAAAGCGAGGTAAGCATACCGGTGGCTAAAGTTACAAAATGGCCACACGGTGCAGGGCTATTTCATCAGCTTTTGATACTCATCAGCGTTGCCTGCATCAAGGCGGGTAAGCAAGTTGATAGCATTGGCTTTCTGGGTCTTGGGCACATCCGCATAAATATTCAGCAACTCTTCCGACTTGGCATTGAAAAAGAGCTGTATAATCATGGAATTCGGGTTCTGCTGATTGATGCTATTCAATATCTGCAGAGTGGATGTAATGGTCTCTGTGGCCAGGTTACGATCATCGTACATGCGGTCGAGTCCATTCATGTGGTAATTGTAGTAGGCGCTGCGAAAGTTTTTGAAGCGGGGATTGAGCAAATTCTCGATTAACCAATACCGGTTGCGCAAATTTTCGAAACTCTTCCATCCCTTTTCACTGGTATTCTGCGCCAGCGTAACGATATTCTGCGCCTTCAGAAAATAGGGATTGCCTCCTTTATCGGCAAAAGAGTCATAATCAAAACCGATGACGGTGTAGGCATAAAAGGCGAGCAGTGCACTGAGGTTGTTCAGGAAAATATTGTCTTGAAATTCGATGGGTTGAAACTGCACATACTGAAATTCCCAGTCCCGGTCGTTGAAGTTGAAGAGCAGCGTCTGATAGTCACTATTATATACCGGACGGCTACTCTGAATGGTAGCATTGCCGCGGTACCGGTCATTACCCAGTTCTTCCGTAATGGACAATACAATGGTACACTGGATCTTTTCATCCGGCTGAAAATCATCATCCGTCCACTTCCGGTTGTTTATGAATTCGAAGATGGCCGTTTCCAATGTATTGAAAATAGCCGGATCTGCAATCTGAATACCGGGTGTTAGTACGCTTACTTCACACTGTAGCTCTTGCGCTTTGGCAGGTACGATGCTGCCCAACAAGAACACTACAAGAATCCATATGCTACGCTTCATGCCAATGCTGAATGATGTGTTGGACAATTTGTTCTGCAATCTCTCGCTTCGGTTGTAACGCCAGCTCGGTGGTGGTATTGTCTTTATCGAGCAAAACCACTTTATTGGTATCGTGGCCAAAGCCTGCTCCTTCGTCCTCCAGGGTGTTAATCACAATCAGGTCGAGGTTTTTTTCTTGCAACTTTTGCTGACCATATTGCAAGGCATGCTGGGTTTCAAGCGCAAAGCCTACCACAAATTGACCCGCTCGCTTCTGCTGGCCCATCTCTGCCAGGATGTCGCGCGTGCGTGACAAGGCTATGGGGTTGCCCCCTTCTGCTTTTTTCCGCTTATGCTGGGCCGGTTGCGCAGGAGTAAAGTCCGCTACCGCGGCCGAAGCGATGAATACGTCCGATTGCGGGAAGTGATCCTTTACCGCTTTATACATGTCTTCGGCAGTCTCTGTACGGATAACTGTTGCATCTGCCGGTGGCGTCTCTGTAGTAGGTCCCAGCACAAGGGTTACCTGTGCACCATTGGATAGCAGTGCTTCTGCCAGGGCGATACCCATTTTGCCGGTACTATGGTTGGAGATGTAACGGACCGGATCTATGGGTTCGCGTGTGGGGCCAGCGGTAAGGAGAGCCTTTTTACCGCTAAGGGGTAAGTCCTTAGAAAAAAAGTTGCTCAACCAGGCTACAATCTTTTCGGGTTCAGCCAGGCGTCCCTGTCCTTCCAATCCGCTGGCCAATTCACCTGATTCTGCCGCAATGATATGGTGGCCAAATGATTGTAACCGTTCCAGGTTGTACTGTGTGCTGGGATGACGATACATATCCAGGTCCATGGCGGGTGCTACTACCACCGGGCATTTAGCCGAGAGGTAAGTGGCCACCAGCAAGTTATCACACAAGCCCGTATTCATCTTGGATAGGGTGGTGGCGGTGAGGGGGGCAATCAGCATCAGGTCTGCCCATAGCCCTAGCTCCACATGGTTGTTCCAGGTGGCGCCTTCATCGTTGGTAAACTGCCACAGCACAGGGTACTGCGATAGGGTAGACAAGGTGATGGGGCCGATGAAAGAAGTTGCGTCAGGCGTCATGACTACACGCACTTCTGCACCAGCTTTTACCAATAGACGGGTAAGGTAGGCCGACTTATAAGCTGCTATGCTTCCACATACGCCCAGCAGAATTTTCTTGCCGGCCAACATGATTTATACCTCCTCGTCTTCGTCTGGATTGCGGAAGTATACTTCATCACCCATAAACTCTTCGATAGCTATGAGTGCCGGATTGGGCAACTTTTCATAGTACTTGGATATCTCGATTTGCTCACGATTCTCAAATACCTCTTCCAGGTTGTCACTGTGGGATGCAAATTCCTCCAGTTTGCTGTGCAGTTCCTCTTTTATGGAAACACCTATTTGATTACTGCGCTTAGCGGCAATCACGATCGACTTGTACACATTACCCGTCTTAGCGTTCACTTGGCTTAGCGAGCGAGGTACTGTTGTCTCCTCGGCTGCATGGGTTAAATTCTTCAGATTACTCATGATCAGTTGCTCGTTTTTTTGTTATTGACCGCATTCATGGCGGACTCGTAATAATTACTTGCCTGCCTTAGATAGTCACTTTCAGGAAACTTGTTTTCCAACTCCTGGTAAGCGTCTATCGTTTTTGAATAGCGTTCCTGTTGTTTGCTCAAAATACTGTTTTTGGCCAACAAGTAATTGGACTTCACAATGAGGAAGTGCAAATACTCGGCCCGTTCGGTGTCAGGGTAGCTTTCCAATACGTTTTCAAAAGACACGGAAGCAGCTTTATAACTCTCCATGTCCATGTAGAGTTTCGCAGCAACAAAATCTTTCAGCTCCAGCTTTGCCCGCAGCTCATCAATCATATCATTGCAGTCTTCTACTTTATCGCTGCCGGGGTAGGCATTTACAAACAGTTGCAGCGATTCGATCGCCTTCAAGGTATTCGTTTGGTCCAACTCATAATCAGGCGATAGCTGGTAATAACTCTTGGCCATCATAAACATGGCCTCCTCTGCCGATTCACTGTTTGGGTAAAAAGTGTAATAGTTTTTGAAGTTGTAGGCGGCCACCATATAGTTGCCCTGTCCGTAGTGGGCATAACAATAAATAAGGTAGATCTCCTCCAGCTCTTCCCGCCCGCGGTAAATGCTGATCAGCTCATCCAGCAAGGGCAGGGCTTTGTAGTAGTTGCCTTCATTGTAATACTTCTTGGCGGCCTCCTTCTTCACCTCTACATCCGTGCTTTTTAGTATCTTGTTGTAATTGTCACAAGAAGCAATCAGTAGAATAGCAAGAAGCGCCAGTATGTTGATGCTTTTTCGCAGCATAGCGTGCAAAATTAAGGATTGGTTAGATTATCCACAATCCCATTAACGTACTGATTTCCAAATATTTTCTGAAGTAGTACATTAAGTGTAATTTTGCTGGCATCCTCTTAAACGGAATCATCTATGGATTTATTCGAGAAACTCTTGATTGATAGAGGCCCACTGGGTCGTTTGTCTGGTTTGGCACATGGCTACTTTGCCTTTCCCAAGTTGGAAGGAGAGATCGCAAGCCGGATGACCTTTAGGGGCAAAGAGATGATCTCCTGGAGCTTGAATAACTACTTGGGCCTGGGAAATCATCCTGAAGTACGTGAAGCGGACGCAAAAGCAGCCGAAGAGTGGGGCTTAGCCTATCCCATGGGTGCTCGTATGATGTCTGGTAACACCGAGTACCACGAGCAGTTGGAAAAAGAGCTGTCGACTTTCGTGGGGAAAGAAGATACAATACTCCTCAATTACGGATACCAGGGCATTATGTCTATCGTGGATGCTTTGGTGGATCGCAGAGATGTGATCGTCTACGACTCTGAGTCGCACGCGTGCATAATTGATGGGGTGCGTATGCATCAAGGCAAACGCTTTGTGTTTCCGCACAACGATATTGAAAATTGCGAAAAACAACTGGTACGGGCCACCAAAATGGTGGAAGAAACCGGTGGCGCTATCTTGCTGATTACCGAAGGCGTATTCGGTATGGGTGGCGACATGGGCCGGCTCAAGGAACTGGTGGAATTGAAAAAGAAATTTCAATTCCGTCTATTGGTTGACGATGCTCACGGCTTTGGTACTATGGGTAAAACCGGTGCCGGAACCGGTGAAGAACAAGGCGTACAGGATGAGGTAGATATCTACTTCTCCACTTTTGCGAAATCCATGGCCAGTATTGGGGCCTTTGCCTCCAGTGACGCGCAGGTGATCGATTACCTGCGGTACAATACCCGTTCACAGATTTTTGCCAAGTCCCTGCCGATGCCTATTACAATCGGTAACCTGAAGCGATTGGAGCTACTTCGTTCTCAGCCGGCCCTGAAGGAAAAACTGTGGCACAACGTTGATCGTCTGCAAAGTGGTCTTCGCCAGCGCGGCTTCAATTTGGGTAAAACCAATTCTCCGGTTACGCCTGTATATTTAAGTGGTTCTATTCCTGAGGCGGCCAACCTTATCGTGGATCTGCGGGAGAACTATCGCATTTTCTGCTCTGCCGTGTTATACCCGGTCATTCCAAAAGGAGAATTATTGCTGCGCCTCATTCCAACGGCCATGCACACCGACCAGGATATCGATGAGACCTTGAACGCTTTCTCTGAAGTACATGAGAAATTGGTAAATGGCAAATACAACATCGGTACCGATCACTTGAAGGAGATCGTACAGGCGGCAGTATAAATGAATGAATGGTAGAATAAAGGGCCGGTAGCATTTAGCCACCGGCCTTTTTTTATCCGGTTAATGGATCAGGCTGAAAGTCCTATGCCATTCTTTTTATGGCTTGTTTTATGGCCTTGTCGGTATCTGCTGATACATTGGCCAACGGCAGGCGCAGTGCGTCACCGCAGATTTCCAGGTGTTTCAAAGCGCATTTTACCCCTCCAGGATTGCCTTCGGCAAACAATAGATCGATAAGGTCCAGCAGTTCAAAGTGTAACTGGCGAGCCGTTTCAAAATCACCTGCTAGCCCTGCACGAACCATATCGCTGTACTCTTTTGGATAAGCATTTGCCACCACTGATATTACCCCATCCATACCAAAGGAAAGCATAGGCAGGGTAAGGGCGTCCTCTCCGGATAGCACCAAAAAGTCCTCCGGCCGGTCCTTTATGATGGCCATGCACTGTTCGATAGATCCTGAGGCCTCTTTGATCGCTTTGATATTATCGACTTCCCGTGCCAGGTGCAGGGTGGTGCTTGCCGCGAGATTAGAGCCGGTACGGCCCGGTACATTGTAAAGCACAACGGGAAGATCCGTAGCCGCTGCCAACGCTTTGTAATGAGCGATGATGCCCTTTTGGGTAGGTTTGTTGTAATAGGGGCTGACAGACAGTAAGCCGGCAATGCCCGTCAGGTCCATCGTCTCCAGGCCATCGATAAGGGCTTGTGTGTTGTTGCCTCCGTGGCCTAATAAAATCGGCACACGGCCATCCACCACCTTGATGGTGTGGGCGATTACCTCTTTTTTCTCGTCAGCCGTAAGCGTAGCCGTCTCACCGGTAGTGCCCAGGGTAACTACATATTCCACCCCGCCTGCAATA
>CAJXXO010000016.1 GCA_913062655.1 uncultured Bacteroidota bacterium
CGTCTTCACCCAACTGAGTGAGGAGGTGAACCCCTCCAGTGTGCAGGTAAAAGGTTTGGGCGACTTTACCATTCTATCTGTGAAGACCCGCCTGGATTTCTTGACAGAAAAGGTGGAAGAGGAGAAAGTACAAGCCCTGGAAGATCGACTGAAAGCCATCCAGCAAGAGAAAGAAGACCTGAAAGCACAAGATGATGCGCTGCGCTCTGAGCAATCGTTACTCAATCAAAACATGCGCATCGGTGGGGAGCAGAGTGGCACTGACATCACTGCTCTCAAAGAAGCGGCCGCTTTCATCCAAAGCCGGATGCTGGCCATCAACAAAGCGTTGCTGACCAGCAAACGGAAAGTGGAGAAACTGGACGAAGAGGCACGCAAGATCGGTCAGCAGCTAATAGAGTTGCGTACGGTCGACAGTGAAACGACTAGTGAAATTCTAGTGGAAGTAGAAGCCAAGCGCCCCATGCAGGTGGGTTTTACGTTTAGCTATCTGGTCGCTTCTGCCGGTTGGTCGCCCTTGTACGACATTCGCGTGGAGAGCGTGGCCGAACCGGTACATCTGACCTACAAAGCACAGCTATTTCAATCTACCGGTGTGGACTGGAGCGATATCGATTTGACCATCTCCTCCGGTGACCCCACCGCCAATAATGTGATGCCGGAGATCAAACCGTGGTATTTGACCCTTGATCGGCCGACCTATCCGAACTATCCTTCTACGCAGCAGCAAGCCAGGGCTGGTATAAACGAAGTACGCGGCATAGTCCGGGACGCCAATACCGGTGAACCCTTACCCTTTGTGAATGTAATCGTTATGAATAGCAGCGGGCAG
The DNA here is from genome assembly GCA_913062655.1 of uncultured Bacteroidota bacterium. GTDB lineage: Bacteria > Bacteroidota > Bacteroidia > Chitinophagales > S012-47 > CAJXXO01. The sequence continues at coordinate 833 of CAJXXO010000016.1, forward strand.
ACTCTTAATGGCACCACTACAAACTTTGATGGCTACTATGTGGTGGCGGTACCTCCCGGAGGCACACAATTGAAAGTCACCTACATTGGGTATCAAAATTTCTCCCAGAGCATCGTTGGCAATAACATCAACATCAATTTGTCGCCTGATAATGTCCAATTGGATGAGGTTGTAATGAGATACGATGAACCTAGTTCCTTACGCGTAAAAGGCTCAAGGAAAAATGCGACTTCCAAAAACATTGATGGCCTATCTGCCAGCAGCACGGTGGCCAACACCGTCCAGCAACGCGCCACCACCTTCGAATTTGAGATCGATGTGCAATATGATATCCCTTCTGATGGGAAGTACCACATGGTGGGGATCAAGGAAGTGGAATTACCGGCCACCTACACGTACTACGCTACGCCCAAGCTCGACCTGGACGCCTTCTTGTTTGCCAAGGTCACCGGTTGGGAAGATGAGCAACTGGTGGATGGTACGGCCAATATCTTTTTTGAAAACACCAACGTAGGCGAAACGCAGCTCAACTTGCAACAGGTTAGTGACACCATTGATCTATCTCTCGGTCGCGATAAGGATGTGGTGGTGACCCGTGAAAAGCGGAAAGACTACACCACCAAGCAATTCATCGGCAACAAAAAGACCGAGACCATCACGTGGGATTTGGCGGTGCGCAATAACAAGTCGCAACCCATTACGCTAAAACTGTACGACCAGATACCGGTCAGTCAGCAGCAGGAAGTAGAAGTGACGCTTGAAGACGAATCCGGTTCACCCGATCTGAATGCCGACAAAGGCATTTTGACCTGGGATTTTGAGCTGGCTCCGGCTAGTGATGAGGAGGTGTTTTTCCAGTACAGTGTCAAGTATCCGAAGAATCGGAGGATTTTCCTGGAGTAGTATCTTCACCATATGTACCAGGTAGGAGTATTGATTTTTCCAGCGGTAGAAGTACTGGACTTTACCGGACCCTTCGAAGCGCTGAGTGCAGCACGCGATGGCGCAGGGCGTCCCTGCTTTTCTGTGCACCTGATCGCTCCACAACGGAGGCCGGTGGAGGCGCGCCACGGACTGACGGTACAACCCCACTTCTCTATTTCCGACCATCCCGCTCTGGACTTGCTGCTTGTGCCGGGCGGGTACGGTATCCGGTCCATGCTACAGGATGAGGCGGTTTGTACCTGGCTACAACGGCAAGCCAACACGGTGCCACTTGTGGGCAGCATCTGCACGGGTGCCTGGTTGCTCGCCCATGCCGGTCTGCTGCATGGGCTACCGGCTACCACCCATCAACAAGGGAAGGAAAAACTGCTACAACTCGACCCCACGATACAGTGGCGAGAGGCCCGTTTTGTAGATCAAGGGCATCGCATCACCGCAGCAGGGGTAAGTGCCGGTATTGACATGGCCCTGCATCTGGTGGTGCGTTTTTGTGGATTGGAAATTGCCCGTGCTACCGCAGCATTTATGGAATACCCGCTAAAGGCTTGATTATTAGCTGCCAGCTCGTATTTTTGTCGGCTTAAATTTTGCCCACATGCAACTCGATCAACACTACCACCTACAAGGTGTAGCCTTGTACGATATCTGCGACCAATTTGGCACACCACTATTTATCTACGACAGTGCTACCATCATCCGGCAGTACGAACGGATGCAATCGGCCTTTTCAGTGCCCCACCTGCAGATCAACTACGCCTGCAAAGCCTTGTCCAATGTTTCTATCCTCCGCCTGATGAAAAAACTGGGAGCAGGATTAGATACCGTTTCCATTCAAGAGATCAAGCTCGGCCTGCATGCCGGATTTACTCCGGAAGAAATCATCTACACCCCCAACTCCGTAAGCCTTAACGAGATCGAGGAGGCCATCCAATTGGGGGTGCGTATCAACATCGACAACATCGAAATGCTCGAGTCGGTCGGTCACCGGCACCCAGATTTACCCTACTGTATTCGGATCAACCCGCACATCATGGCAGGTGGTAACGCCAACATTTCAGTAGGCCATATCGATAGTAAGTTTGGCATTTCCATTCACCAGATGCCGTTGGTAGAACGTATTGTTGCGACCCTGGGTCTCAATGTGGAAGGGGTCCACATGCATACCGGTTCTGACATCCTGGATACGCAGGTTTTCCTACAGGCAGCCGATATCCTGTTTAACACGGCCAAAAAATTTGACTCCATCCAGTACCTCGACTTTGGCTCCGGCTTCAAGGTGAAGTACAAGCCTGATGACATCGAGACCGACATTGAGGAGTTTGGGCGGCAGATGAGCGAGCGATTCAATGCCTTCTGCAAAGAGATGGGCCGCGACCTCACGTTGATGTTTGAGCCGGGCAAATACCTGGTAAGTGAAGCCGGCTACTTTCTCATGCGCACCAATGTGGTAAAGCAGACCACCTCCACCATTTTCGCGGGGGTTGACAGTGGTTTTAATCACCTCATTCGCCCGATGTTTTACAATGCCTACCACGACATTGTGAATATTTCTAATCCATCAGGACACCCCCGTATCTACACCGTGGTGGGCTACATATGCGAGACGGACACTTTTGGGTTCAACCGTAAACTCAATGAGGTGCGACCGGGCGACATACTAGCCCTCAGAAATGCAGGTGCTTATTGCCAGACGATGGCGTCCAACTACAATTCCCGTTTACGGCCGGCTGAGGTGCTGGTGCACGAGGGGCAGGCCCACCTGATCCGTGAGCGGGAAGTGTTTGAAGACTTGCTACGCCATCAGCCCGAAGTAGCCCTCTAACGCACGCTAATTATCGAATACGAGTTGCTTAAATCGTGGTTTTAACCGATATTGGCTAAGGGGGAGGATGAAAGAGTATCTTTGCCCCACTTGATCAAAACCACCAAAATGGGGACTCGTGCGTAGCGCCCAACATATTGTAGTATGGTCTGGGGTACTCATCCTACTGCTGAGTGGCATTCATCTGCCTGCGTTTGGCCAGGGCCAAAACGACAGGGTGGAGCAACTACAAGCTGAAATCGAAGCCGCCACTACCGACAGTGCACGCGCCATTTTGTATCGCAATCTCTCCTACGAATATTGGGGCAAATCGCCCAGGAAAGCAGACGAAAATGCCAGGAAGACCATTTATTACAGCCAGCGGGCGGGCAACCCGGCCTTGCAGGTAGATGGATACAATGGTCGCTTGGTAGCCAATGCCATGCTGGGCCAATACGACAGTGCGGTGGCCTTTGCACAGGAAGCCCTGCGGCTCTGCAACAAATACAATATGCAGGAGCGAGCGGTGTCCATCAATATGAACCTGGCGGTGATCTACAAGAACCAGGGCAAATATGACCAGGCGCTCTACTACAATGCAAAAAACCTGCAGTTTTACCAGGAATCAGGGGATACGCTCAACGCTTCCTATACCTTGAATAACATCGGTTTGGTTTATTCCGAGAAGGGTGATTATGTAAACGCTCTCGAAAACCTGCAGGCCTCCCTCAACCTAAAGGAAGCAATCAATGATAGCGCTGAAGTCAGCAGCACCATGACCAATATTGGAGTGGTCTACAAAGACTTAAAACTCTTTGACCAGGCGCGGGAGTTTTTTCTCAACAGTATTGCCATCAACCTCGAACGGGGCGACAGTGCCAGTCTGGCGCTCTCCTATGGCAGCATGGCGGACCTCGAGCTGGAAGATGAGAACCTCGGTGAAGCCATGCAGTACATCGATCAAACCATTGCCATACAGGAAGAGGCGAAGCTATTGCCGGGATTAGTATCCAGCTATCACACAAGAGGAGACATCTTTTTGGCCAGTAGTGTATATGATTCGGCCCAGGTATACTATACCCGCAGCCGGCAATTGGCGGAAGAGTTGGAAGACAAGAAGGGTATCGCCAAAAGCATTCTCGGGCAAGCCAAGGTGCACGAAGCCAAAAAACAGTATATGGCGGCCCTTGCCAGCGGCTTAGAGGTAAGGGGCATGGTGGAAGCTCTTGGTACGCAGCAGACAGCCATGGAGACCAATTTGTTGCTCTCCAAAGTCTATGATCGGTTGGGCCAGCATGATGAAGCCCATTACTACCTCTCGCAATACATCGATATCTATGAAAGCACCACCAGCCGGGAGAGCATCCAGCGGGCCGAGGCCAGCCGCTACCAGGCAGAGATAGAACAGCAAAAAGCAGAGCTGGCCCTCACTAAAAAGGAAGCCGAATTGAGCAGCAAGGAGCTGGAGGTGCAGCAAGCTACCAACAGCCGCCAGCGGTTGTTCATCATCTTCGGTGGTTTGGGGTTATTCTTAACGCTTGTGCTGCTCATTGTGCTGTACCGCTTCTACGACTCCAAAAAGAAATCGCACCACCTGTTGGAAGTGATGAATACCGAAATTTTGCGGCAGAAGAAAGAAATCGAGTCGATCAATGAGAACCTGGATCATCAAGTGAAAGAACGCACCAAAGAATTGGAAAAGCGCAACCAAAAGCTGTTCGAGTATGCCCTGATCAACGCCCACAATATTCGCGGACCACTAGCCAATATTTTGGGCTTACTCAGACTGATGAAACGCCACGAAGGCGATGCCGCAATGCGGGAGCAGATCAAAAAGAAATTAGAATACTCCGCCAACATGCTCGATGAATCGATCCATGAGATCAATGAAATGCTGGAGGAGGACAAGCTCTATGTCCTCAATCAACCGGAAGAGGCTTCGTCAGAATAACAGGCCCGGCTGGTCGGCCACCAAGTCAATCGTACAGTCTTCAGGCTTATCCTTGGGGTTGCAGTGGTAGCCAAACAGGCGATACTGCGGTTGGTAGGCTTCCAACGCTTTGTAAAACGTATGATTAGTATTTTCTTTGGCGAAGGTAACATCATGGAATACCGTAGCCCCATGCCAGCCTTGTTGATCCAGCCAGGTAAACAAACGCTCCGGCTTGGCCAGGTCACCCGAAAAGACCCAGCGCTGCATTCCGTGTCGACCGGCATAGGCATAGCTTGGCAAGCCCTCCACATGACCGCCACTGGTATTGATGCTCCAAATATCCGGCAGTTCATCGACCGACCGCCAATCTACATACTTCCCGACATTTCCCAACACATAAGACAAGTAGCCTCCGAGCTGGTCGCGAAAAGAAGGAGACGGATAGTACACCGGCAATGGCGCTGTACGCCCCCCCAGGTAGCGTTGATGTGCCAGCAAGGAACCCAGGCTGCCTACATGATCATCATGCGTATGGGTGATGAGGATGCCTGCCAAAGAGTCGGCCAGGTTGAGTTGGCGTAGCCGAGGATAGACACTATGCCCACAATCAATCAGCAAGTCTCCCCCCTCCCGCTTGAGGTATACCGCACTGTTGCCTTGCTGAACGTCAAATGCGCCTCCTGTACCTAAAAATCGAACGGTCATGACTTATGGGTTGAGCCGAAAAGATACAAACTTGATGGTGCGCCCCTCCTCCAAGTGCATCTTTTCATAAAAGGTTTTCACCGTCAGCAACGGATCATCCGGACATTCCTTGTACACATCGTTAACTTGACGAAGAATGGGTAACCCTTCCTGCTCAATTACCTCCAGCGTGTAAGCAAAGAGACTGTCGGCATCGGTCTTCAAATTGATGATGCCATCGGGCTGTACAAACTGCCGATAATAGCCTAAAAACATAGGTGAGGTAAGCCGCTTTCGTGCCTTTGCTTTTCGGGGGTACGGATCGGGGAAGGTGATCCATATCTCACTTACCTCATTGTGGCCCATAAAGTGCGGCAACTGCTCGATATGTGTGCGGATGAAGCCCACATGGGACAGCCCTTCCTTCCAGGCATACTTAGCCCCTTTCCAAATGCGGTTGCCCTTGATATCCACCCCCAAATAATTGCGCTCCGGCCTATGTTGCGCCATGTGCAACGTATACTCTGCCTTGCCACAGGCCAATTCCATCACAATAGGGGCCGATCTGTCGAAGTACACTTCGTTCCACCGGCCTTTGTAATCGATTGTGGCACCCGTGTTATCCTTCAGGGCCGGTGCTTGTGGCGTAAAATTTTGAAAAGCATTGCCAAAGGTGGCCAATTCGGCAAATTTTTGCCGCTTGTTTTTATTGCTCATTACACTGTTGCTTCTTCTGCTACGGTCTCATCCGGCACCTCAATGGCTTCCCCCAGGTAGGCCAGACAGCAACCCTCTTTATACTCTATTTGGCTGGCGGTTAATTTCACCTGCAGACCGCCTTCCTTATCGCGAATGAATAGCGGAATTACCTGCTCGGGAATATTCCCCAACACTTGCCGCATCTCCTCTTCACTGTCAAATTTGTACTCCTTCACCACCGGATACTTACGCGCCTGATTGATTAGCTTGTAGAAGTCTACCTTGGTGCCAAACAAGATGTCCTTAGGGCGGACCAGAGAGGTAAACTTCATTTCGTTGCGGGTAATCAATCGATACGCTTCCTGTCGTTCAAAATCCTTTCGAAACTTCCGGCAAGCAAAGATATTCAGCTCATTGTTGGAGGTCAATGCCAGGAAGGTACCGATATCGGTAAGCTCAATATTCTCAGAGAGGTCGTCTTGCAATATGTTGCGCTCCATTACCTGCAGGTTTTGCATCCGTGCCTCATTGATGTTGTTGTGTGAAGTATCTACCATCACCACGTGAATGCCTTGCTTTTTCAGGTATTGGGCAATAGAACGGCTGGCTTCATGGGCCCCCAGAATCAGGTAGCCGCTGGCGTCTTTCTCCATTACGCCCAGCCATTTTGCGACTATTTTAGCGGTACTGCCTTGGATCACCACCGTTCCCAAAATGATCAGAAACGTAAGCGGGATCAGCAGCTCCGCATCCTGCCGCTCATTCATCGTTAGATTCTGCTGCTCCATGATACTGATGGCAAAAATGGATGCGATAGCAGCCGCTACAATACCCCGCGGCCCGATCCAGGAGATGAATAGCTTTTCCTTGAACTTAAGGTTTGAATTGACGCTGCTCATAAATACGGTAACCGGACGAAGGATCAGCACCACGACCGCAAAGATGAGGACACTGTTTACGCCCAGCAATTGCAACTGACTCATTTCGATATCGGCTGCCAAAATGATGAACAGTATGGAAATGAGCAGAACGGTGAGGCTTTCCTTAAAATTGAGAATCTCGTTGAGCTCAGGTATTTTGACGTTGGCCAAAATCATCCCCATAATGGTGACTGCCAGCAGCCCCGACTCCTTGCTGATAATGTCTGCACCGGTGAAACAAAACATCACCATCGCCAGGCTCACCACATTGATGAGATAGGAAGGCACCAGATGCTTTTTCAGCATATAGTACAACAGCCAGGCAGAAAAAATACCGGCCCCGGCACCTGCAATGATGGTCAGGCCAAACTTGGTAAGCGCCTGCCCGGTAAACTGCGCCCCCCCGCTACCCGATAAGATAAACTCATACATCAACACCGCCACCAGCGCCCCGATAGGATCGATGATGATACCTTCCCATTTCAGTACGGTAGCTACATTTCTATTGGCATGAATGTTTCGCAAAATGGGACCGATAACGGTTGGCCCGGTTACGATGATCAACGAGCCAAACAACAGTGCTATCCGGATATCCATATCCAGAAAATAGTAGGCGGCCAGTCCGCCCCCAATCAGGGAAATAATCGGCCCAAAGATGATGAGATTACGCACAGTAGTCGCTACCTGACGGACCTCCTTGAGCCGGAGGGTGAGGCCTCCCTCGAAAAGTATGACGCCCACAGAGAGGGACACAAAATAATTGAGCATGTTTCCCTCAAAGATGCGATCCGGGTCAATGAGCTTTTGCCCCATGAAGATGTCCATGCTCGCCAGCGGCCCCACGATCAGTCCGATCATGATGAGCGGGAAGATAGCCGGTAGCTTGATCTTCCACGACACCCACTGGGCAAAAATACCCAGCACTAATATGGCCGCTAATTCGAGCATATTGCATCGCCTGAAAAGGCGTTTCGTTTACTGGTACAAGGGAAATGGTTCGGTGAATGCATTTACTTCCTGCTTCACCGCAGCGATGTTATCGGTATTCTCCGGATCAGTGATCAATCGATCGATCCATTCCACTACTTTCACACAGTCGGCCTCTTTGAAACCCCGGGTGGTAACCGCAGCCGTACCGACCCGGAAACCGGAGGTCACAAATGGCGACTTATCATCAAAAGGAACCATGTTCTTATTGACGGTGATGTCGGCTTCTCCCAGCACCTTTTCTGCTACTTTGCCCGTCACTCCTTTATTGCGCAGATCGATCAGCATCAAGTGATTGTCCGTTCCGCCCGAAATGACCTTGTAGTCTTTATCCATAAAGGCCTTGGCCATAGCTTGTGCATTGTCGATCACTTGCTTGGCGTAGGCCTTGTATGCATCCGTCAATGCTTCACCAAAAGCCACCGCTTTACCGGCAATCACATGCTCCAGTGGCCCACCCTGTGTGCCCGGAAAAACGGCACTATCAAGCAGTGAGCTCATATTGCGCACTACTCCTCTAGGAGTGGCAATACCCCACGGATTGGCAAAGTCTTGTCCAACCATGATCAACCCGCCACGCGGACCACGAAGGGTTTTGTGGGTGGTTGTCGTGATGATATGACAGTATTCGGCCGGGTCATTGAGCAGGTCAGCGGCTATCAAGCCTGACGGATGGGAGATATCGGCCAGCAGCAGGGCGCCTACTTGCTCGGCAATTTCCCGGAACCGTTTGTAATCCCAATCACGGGAGTAGGCCGATGCCCCACAGATGATCAACTTAGGCAGCTCCTGCTTGGCGATCTCCTCCACCCGGTCCATATCGATCAGACCGGTATCCTCCTCCACGCCATAAAAGCTGGGCTGGTAGAGTTTACCGGAAAAATTCACCGATGAACCATGGGTGAGGTGGCCCCCGTGCGAGAGGTCAAAGCCCAGTATTTTATCGCCTGGCCGCAATGTCGCCAGCATCACGGCAGCATTGGCTTGCGCGCCACTGTGGGGTTGTACATTGGCCCATTGCACGCCAAAGAGCTCTTTCACTCGCTCGCGAGCCAGGTCCTCCACATCATCTACCACTTCGCAGCCTCCGTAATATCGTTTACCGGGTAATCCTTCCGCATATTTATTGGTCAACACGGACCCTACCGCCTCCATCACTTGTGGGCTGGTAAAGTTTTCGGATGCGATCAATTCGATACCCCGGGTCTGGCGTTCCCGTTCCTTTTGAATCAAGTCGAAGACTACATTATCTCGTTGCATCTGGGCTACTTTTAGCGTTACCAAATATAGTTAAATCTCAATCGCTCGTTTGATTGATCAGCAGGGTGCGATAGACGCTGAATATTTTCGATTTCGACACAAATCCTTCATACTTTTCTCCTCGCAATACAGGCAAATTCCAGGCCCCGGTATCAGAGAACTTCTTCATCACCACGTCCATCGAGTCCTGAATATCGACATAGCCGGGCGGAGAATGCATCAGATCACTAACCTTTACCGATTCATACAGCTCAGGCTTGAACATCACCTCACGGATATCATCCAATAAGACAATTCCGCGAAGCCGTTGTTCCTCATCGACCACCGGAAAAATGTTTCTATGGGCGTGTTTTACCATGTCCACAAGGTCGCCTAAAGTCGCTTGTGGGTGAATGGTAGGCAGATCGTGCTCTACCACTCGCTTGATCGACAAGAGCCGAAGCACCAGCTTGTCTTTATCCCGTGTAATGAGCTCGCCCTTCTCGGCCAGCTTTTTGGTATTGAAGGAATGGGGCTCGAAAATGATAGTGGTCAGGTAAGATATAGCCGACACAATCATCAACGGTACAAACAAGGCATAGCCGGAAGTCACCTCTGCAATGAGGAATATCCCCGTAAGTGGTGCGTGCATCAACCCACTCATCAACCCTGCCATAGCCACCAGGGCAAATGAGCTCTCCAACAACGGGTAGGGCCACCCCATCATATTGCAGGAGCGGGCAAACAGGAAACCCAACAAGCCCCCAATGAATAATGACGGGGCGAATACACCCCCATTGCCACCAGCACTGATGGTAACAGAGGTGGCCACCACTTTGACCAGCATTACCGCCAGGATAAAGACGGGGATTTGCCAGAATCCACCCTCCAACGCACCAAATATGGAACGTGAAAAGAGTTCCTCCGGCTGATCACGGAGCAATACCCGTATCACATCATACCCCTCACCATACAGGGGAGGGAAGATAAAAATCAGCACCCCCAGCACTACGCCCCCCAACACCGCCTTGGGTAGCCGCTGCCTGAAACGCTGGAAGAGCTTTTCAATACCGAAATAGGTCTTATTGAACAAGAGGGAGAAGAGGCCGGTCAACACCCCTAAAATAATGTAGAGCGGCACCTCCCGGAGATTAAATTCGTAATTGCCCGAATAGGCAATAATTACCTCAGCCGTGGAGAGCACATCGCCAATAATCATCCCCGATACAGAAGCCAGCAGGAGTGGAATCAGGTAGCTAACCCCGATATCGAGAAGTAGCACCTCGAACACAAAAATGACCGCTGCAATAGGCGCGGCAAAGACGGCACTCAAGGCTCCGGCCACGCCACAACCGAGCAGTAGAATCCTGCGCTTATAATCCAGGTGAAAGAGTTGGGCGATATTGGAACCATAGGCGGCTCCCGTCATCACGATGGGCGCCTCCAGCCCAACTGAGCCCCCAAATCCAACGGTCAGTGAACTGGTAACGATGTGACTGTACATCTTGTCCCGCTCGAAGAGACCCGCTTTGCGGGTGATGGTATACAGCATATTGGGGATGCCAAAACCCAGCTTGTTACGATTCAGGTAACGGACAAAGAGAACGGCCAGCACAATGCCGACAAAGGGAAACGCCAGATAGTAGTAATCAAAGACAAACTGCGAATCAAGATCGGCCAGGAAAGACTTAAGCTGATACACCAGTGTTTTGAGCAGGGCAGCCGCCAATCCACTGAGCAATCCGATCAGAATGCTGAGGATGATCACAAACTGCCGGGTGCTGAGGTGCTTGGCCCGCCAGATAAGAAATCGTACCAAAAGGGAATGGTGCCGCATAGCGGCAAAATTACCAACTTACAACCGGTACTTCAGCCCAAGGGAAAGACCGTATGCATTCAGGTCCCGGGCCTCTACACCCAACGGTTGTAAAGAGAATTGGTATTGCACACCTCCCTCAACGGTAAAAGCCGGGGTGGCGTGAAAAGCAACACCGGCCCCCAGGTAGCCCAGGGCGCGGTAGGCAGGTGTGTGTCCCTGATGATAAGCTTCGTGTGTATTGGCACTACTCAGCCCCATACTGCTGAGGTCCTCCTGCGTGGCGTTTCTTGCGGTATTGCTCACATCATAGGTGATGATAGTATCCGCGACTAGTGCCGCTGAGGGGAAAGAGGCGGTATTGGACAAGTTGTGGTAATGGAAATGGTAATGCTCGCTTTGTATAAACAAATGGCGTACCCCAGCCGTGAGGTAGCCATCCCACTTAGCGTTGCCATTCAGGTGGTAGGTGACCAATGTAGGCACCTCAATATGCGTCAGCCGGCCCTGTGTAGCGAGGTGGATTCTGCTATTCACCGTGTCGTGTTCACCCGATTCGGTGTATTGTATTTCATGATAGCCCAAGCCTGTCTCCAATGAGATATTGTTCCACAATTCCACCCCTGTACGGACACCCATGGCATAGCTGAATTCACGATTGGAATGGCCATACCAATGTGCCAGGGCATAGGTGCCTGCAAAGGGCTGTACAAAACGACCTTTTGCATCGGCAAAGGTGCGACCAATAGGATCCTCGCTGGCCAAAACTCTTGGCGATGATTCCTCGATGCGCAGTAGCGAAGTGCTGGCCAGTGGTGGCATTTCGCCTGCACTTATCAGAGAAGATTCAACCGGTAGGCTCGTATTCCCCCCTCCACTTTCCGGGGTGGTTGGAGAGGCGGTGGTGAATTGTTCATTCGTTGCTGCTCCATTATCAGCTACCTCTTCTTCATTGGATGTTGAGGATGTCGAGGCGGCAAGCACAGGGTCATCGCCTGTATCTTGCACAGCCTCGTCCTCATGGACCAACCAATGTAAAGGTTTCTCTTGCTCAGCATCGTCTGCTGCATTATTCGTGGAAGCGTTAGGGTCGGTGGTGGGATGGCCCATTGCTGCATTGTCCGGGTTGGCAGGCGCTTCTTCCATACTGTCGGCCAGCCTTTCTTCAGACGCTGCTGTGGAAGTAGTATTCGCCTCACTTTCCGTGGTGGCTGGGGTCTCCTTCTTTTCTTGCGGTGGGGTGGGTTGATCGGCAACGGCTGGTGGGGCAGGATCGTTGAAGAGCCACAGTACGGTTACCAATACAAGCGTAGCAATGGCTGCCGCTATTCCTGCTACACGCCACCAAAACACAACCGGACGCTTGTTGTCTTTATCCAACATCGCCTCCATGGCCGCCCAATCCGATGGATCGTAGGCGGATTCATGGCCTGCCAAAAACTTTTTGGCCAAGTCATCCATGTGGTGATTATCTGGCATAATTCGTTTGTTTTATCGCAAATTGTTCTTCTATAGCGGCCTGCAATTTTTTGCGGGCTTTGGCTAGGTTGGATTTTGAAGTACCTTCTGATATACCGAGTTGATCGGCTATTTCCTTATGGCTGTATCCCTCGATGGCGTAAAGGTTGAACACCGCCCGGTAGGCAGGGGTCAACTGCTGGACCAACTTCAGGATATCCTCCGCATTCAGTTGATCTACCGCCATGGGTTGCTGTTGTTCAAACCGCGCATCACTGATTTCTACCGTCCGTCCTTTTCTGATTTCCTTCCGATAGTGATCGATGGCCGTATTGATCATGATACGGCTGATCCAGGCCTCAATCTGCCCTTGCTCCGCATCGTATTTATCTATCTTCTTGAACACCTTGAAAAAGCCGGTATTAAGTATCACGGCCGCCTCGTCTCTGCAGTTGGCATAACGCATGCAAATCCCCATCATCTTCCCGTGGAAGAATTCATAGAGCTTCCGTTGTGCGTCACGGTCGCCCCTGCGGCATCCATTGATGAGCTGTTCCAACATCAATTTATAGGCGATTGGCATGTGTTAGCCCTTTCTATGTATGCCATACGCCTGAAAAAGTAAAGGCGTTGCCTGGAGACATAAAAAAAGGCAGTCGAATGACTGCCAAAATACACTCAAATTCGATGGCAAGCGAATATCAGCGTAATACGAAGTTGATAGGCACCACAAAATAGACCCGTACTTTCTGTCCCTGTTGCTGGCCGGGTTTCCAATGGGGCATTTGCTGCAACACCCGGATTGACTCGCGTTGCATGCGGGGTGTACCGCCCCTAACGATCGTGAAGTCGGTGAGTGAGCCGTCCTTTTCTACGATAAATTGCACATAGACTCTGCCTTCAAGTCCATTGATCCGATCCAGGGCAGGATATGCAAGGTGCTGCTGTAAGAATTGGTAGAAGGCCGACATTCCTCCGGGATACTCCGGCATTACCTCCACCCTGCGATGGGGTTTGTCCAGCACAACATCTGGCTCAGCCACAGGAGGAGAGGTATTGACTTGCAGATCAGGCTTGTCGGGTGTAGTGGCCTCCGGGGCCACCTGTTTGTTGTCATCCACCTCATTGATATTGCTGTTGGGCGTCAGTACTTGCTCGGCTACCGGTCGTTGTTCTGGCTCGGGTAGGGGCACCTCTTCCTTAATCTGCGACCGTAGTACAAAGTCGACAAAGGTCAACTCGTCATGGTCGTCACGCAGTGGTGTTGGTGTAGGTGCGGCCGTCTTCCACTGAAAGGCCAGGATGACAAGGCCAATCGCTATGACGTAGCTTATTCGAAGAATAATGCCCCGCTTGCGGTTCAGTCGTTGGTGCGGATGCTCTTTCATAGTAGTGTGTTTTGCAGTTTACCAAAAGATGCAAACAGCTGTCTCATTGCACACACTTCTACAACGATCTGACATAGACGGGCGTACCTACCTGGCTACTAATGACCTACTTGTGACATAAAACCCTAATGAATACCGAGCTGGATGCCCATTGTCATAGCCGGCAAAGCGGGGTAGTCGACCGCGTTGGTAAAAAAGTCGGTGAAACGATACTGGTAGAAGAAGGCCAGGTTGTTAAATCCTATGCGGGCAAAAGCGTGGGCATAATACGACTGCACATAGGACAACCGGCTGGTGGTAACCGTTTGCACCTCCCCGGTAGGCAATTCATTCTGGGTAAAATGAGAGGCGACAAGCCGAATGGGTAATCCGGCACCGAAGTCGATAAAGCGACCAATACTATTGCCCCGCTCGCCAATATTGAACCGAAGAAATAAGGTCGGCTCCAGGTAATGCATGATGATTTCTTCCTCATCGTGCAAGGTGGTATCTACAATAACCTTTCCTTCTTCCTGGCGAAAATCAAAAGTATGGTTACCATAGTTGGCTTCCACGCCTAAAGACAGTAATTCACTGATTTTATACTTATAGCGCAATCCTATCTTGAAGTCATTGGATCCCGGCACGCGGGTCTTTGCCCCTTCGTTGTTTTTCCCGAAGATCAATCCATAGCTAAAGTATAAGTGTACGAAATGCTTCCGATTGGGCCCAAATTTACTGTAGGTGGTATCCACTTTATCTACATCCAGCAATACCGTCTGTGCAGGGGCAACAAAAGCAAAGAGGCAAATCAGAACAAATAGGGTGGCTAGTTTTTTCATGGCGCAGTATAGGTTTTGGTGACCCCTTCAAAATGCACGCGAAGTATGTCACCCGGTTGTAACTGTTCTTTTTCAATAAAGTAGGCTTCTTCCTCAACCGCAGCAATAACGCGGTACTGCCGAAGATTACCATCGGTATCTGCAATATGATAGTACAAGTGCTTTGGCGGAGACAACAGACGGTCTTCGTCATCCCGCTCGGGTAAGTAAGCCTCGTTTACATTGATATTGATATACTCTCCAGATGGTTGGATGATAAAACTACTGGTGTCAACTGTGTGTCGACCCAATGCTTTGCTCGCTATTGGCACTCCGTATCCGTGGTGGTAGTCGTAATAGGGGTACAGATGGCCCGCTTCCTCTACTGCGCGCAGTAGCGCTATGGGTGTAAGCGCTGGGCGAGACTGCAACAAGCAAGCGGCAAATCCTGCTACCAAGGGTGAGGAGAACGATGTACCCGCTGTTTCGCCCATGCCTTTTGGGGTGGCGCCCACTACTATGCCCGGAGCCGTCACATTGGGTTTCAACCGTCTGTCAGCCGTAGGGCCAGGCGAGGAGAACGAAGTGGCGATATCGGTATAAGGATTGGTGGCCCCAACGGTTAATACACTGTCCCCATCGGCTGGGGTGCCCAGGGTACCCCAACTACCATCGCCCTCATTGCCAGAGGAATTGACAATGAGGATGCCCTTTTGTACCGCCTGGTTGGCCGCACGGACAATCGGACTGGTGCGCCCATCCATTTCTTCCTGGAAATATCTTTTATTGGTATAGCCCAATGACGCATTTATAATGCTCACACCAAAGCGGTCCATCCATTCAATCGCCTGAATCCAGGCCAGCTCCTCCTGAATGTTTTCCCTGATGCCATATTCTGTTCTGGCCAACACCACTTCTACTTCTGGTGCCACACCGATCAACATAGAGTCGCCATAGCGACCGGCAATACAGCTCAGCACAGCAGTACCGTGACTGCTATATCCATAAACGGAAGAGTCTTGCCGCAGAAAATCGTACGTGGCCAGAATACGGCCCTCTTCCCGCAAATGAGCAAAGGAAGGATGCACATCCACCCCTTTGAACCCCCCATCTACAACACCTACCCGAACACCTTTACCGGTGATGCCTGCCTGCTGCCAGTGGCGTACCCCCAGTCTCCGGGTCTGATAGGCCAGAAGGACCGAATCGCTATCCGACAGCGGAGGCCACTCTTGAGCGCGGTGGGTTAGGTGCGTACCGGTAGATTGTAGAAAGGTCTCCTTAACAAATGGCAAACGGGCGATCTCCGCCCACTGCGCTGGCGTGGCTGTAATAGCGGCTGCATTTAACCATCTACTGGCACCCCATACCGTATCTGCCACACGGACTACACTTGATAGATAGAAGTCGCTCACCGGCAAGTCTGAAGCAGCGGGGTAGGCAATAGCCAGTCGATCTTTTCTGGCTTTGGCGTAGTCATCGAAATAGGTGTCGGGCAACGCGCTATGCTGCTTATCGGTAAAGAATACCCATCCGGAAGACTGTGCAACAAGCGCAGATGAAAAGCATACCAGCAAATAGTAGAGGAGTTGTTTCTTCATGGCCGACCAAAGTTCGAAAATGTGCTGTAATTGCCTATTATCAACGGTTTTAGACTTATTTCCCGGCACAAAATATCAACATTTCTCGTATTATCACCACTACTGCTGCATTCTTTTACTCGCTGATAATCAGCCTATTACAAACATCGAAAAAAACATCATACGCTGAAACGCCCTGCTTATCAACATCACAGCCTTTTCAGAAGTTTGAACGGCTGTCAGGTACACTATATTTGTCGTGTTCGCTTACTTCATTTGTAAACAAAAAACATTCGAACTATGAACAAAGGAGAATTGATCAATCAGATTGCACAGGATGCAAATTTGACAAAAGCACAAGCTACTGACGCATTGAACAGCTTTATCGAATCCACAGCTAAGTCTTTGAAGTCTGGCGACAAGTTGACTTTGGTTGGCTTCGGTACTTTCTCTGTTTCTGAGCGCTCTGCTCGTAAGGGTCGCAACCCACAAACAGGTAAAGAAATCAACATCCCTGCACGCAAGGTAGTTAAGTTCAAGGCAGGAAAAGACCTGACCGACAACATCAACTAATAAAACTAGCTACAATAGCTGGGGCGGGCGTTGTAAGATGTCCGCCTTTTTTTATGCCCCTACCATAGCAGACGCTGCCCACATTTGGCGCAGCCGCTCCAATTGATAGTGCAAAGCCCAATTGTCTGAAGGGCGATGGGTCGCCCACTCGAGCAGTTGCGCTACAGCCTCTGCCGGCTGCTGGTAACGATAATAAACCGGGGCGACCTGCTCTACCATTTCCTGCAACCGGATAGGCGACCACCACTGTTGCACCTCCCGATGAAGGCCTTGTTGTGTACTTGACTGATGTCGTAAGGCCACCCAATGTACGGGAAACCGATGCTCGCTCAAGTAACCCACAAAAGGTTGTGGCATATCCCTGAGCCACTGGTTAAAGCTGGTCAGATCGTCCACCTGAGGAAGGCGTTGCCACAAAAAGTGAAACCGCTGTAAGTCTGTAAAAAAGGATAGCCCAAGCCATTGGTCCACATCCGCATTGGCTGCGGGCGACCAGTCCAACACTCCGTATGCTGTAACCGAAGGGATGAAATGGGCTTGTTGCCGCAGTTGATAGCTCCACTGCAAGGTGTAGAGCTCCGATGGAGAGGTGCCCGCTACGCCTGCTGACAGCAGATAGGCGCTCTGCCGAATAGCAAACAATTGACGGTCAAACGGCCACTGATAGGAAAAGCCCGCTTTTTTAATAGCTTGCTGCCAATAGCGCTGGGACAATTCATAGAGGTAGTACACTTTTGTGGCGGCAGGACTTTCCACATTATACCAACCCACCTGGTGCTGCCGGTCCTGGAAAAAGATTTCAGTAGCTGCTAGTACACCTTCCCCCATGCCAAAATGAGCGGGCCAAAGCACAATGGGCGCATCATTCTGGTTTACCGTATCCAGTCGATAAGCGGCTTCGTCCAGGCCCAGTTTAATAGCCAATTGATCGGCCCGGTGCTCCGGCAGATGCTGAAAGTTGATCCCAAAACAACGAAGGCCGGGGTGTGCTTTCTTGTATTTTTCTACCGCCCAAAACTGCGCCATATTCTCCCGCAAGAGCGCTTCATCATCCCACTCTGAAGAGTACCATACCACCAATATTTCCCATTCTCCATACCGTACTGTTTTATGTAAGTCTTCGAGTAGCGACAGCAGATGGGTACACCCCCTGCAGGGAATAACCACTACACCGGCAATGTCCTCCGGCACCGGTTCGGTTACCTGGGGAGGCATGTGCATGTGCTGCGAAAAATAGGGGCGTTGTCCCATATCAATTGGTATCTGACAAAGCTTCCAATAGGTCGAGTACCGGTTCGAACTCCTGCACCCCCGGCCTGATCTCATCCGGTATCAGCAAGTTGATACCAGCCGGTTCATATTGCGCCAGCAAAGCTTCCACCAC
>CAJXXO010000017.1 GCA_913062655.1 uncultured Bacteroidota bacterium
CACTTACCGTTCTCGAACTGGCGTCCGCCTCTGGCGGATATGCGCCCAACGAGCTACCAACTGCTCCACCCCGCGATATATCAATTCATTTACCTGAAGATGCTCAAAAAGAAATAAACATCGGTAAAATGATATGTGCAATACGTCAAATCGCTATTTCATTAGCGGGTAGCAAAATTAGAATATTGAATAGAACTCACCAAATGTTTTGCTGTTTAGTCGCCTTTTTTAATGAGTAGGAAGGTCTGGTCCTTTCTTGGGTTATTACCTAGCTGTATCAATGGCCAGTTCGTCTGCTTCAGAAAGGCATTTGGTGTTGGTCCTAGCACGGAAAACGTATGGGTATATGCCACAGTATTGGTGGGGTATACCGTTTCTGAAGAGGATAGGGTATCGGTTGTTGTTTGCCATGAGTACTCTGCTGGTAATAGCTGGTGAATACGCTTGGCATATGTATTCGCCAACTGGGGATATCCTTTTGCCAGTACACATCGTACTACATTCGCTGGTACTGGAATGCTATCGCGTTGGAAGCCCACCGGGCAAAGCTTTCGACCCATGGAAACGCTATCCAGGTTGTTCTCGGTTCCAGAAGCATACAGCGTCACCAGAGTAAGGAAAACTTCGTCAAATCGATTCACCAATAAGGGAACCGCTGGTTGCAGCCCCGGTTGATAGGGCGACTGCGCAATGGATACTCGTTGCAATAGGTTTGTATCATCGAAATCTACGGTGAGCGTATAGTGGTTCGAAAGTGGGTGTGTCCACTTTTCTAGTGCCTGCGGTATCCAGCCATTTGCTGCCAACTTATCTTCGGCCATTTCTTCTGCATCTGTCCAATTCAAACTATAGGGAAGGGGGTGGTCCAACCCTCTGCCGATGGATACCTCATGCACCCACCCATCTTGCTGACTGTGAATAACCTGTGGCGCAGCATAGGCGACCGGATACCACCAGGTAGGGTAGCCAAGAAAGTACCAATCTGTGGTAGGTAATTCAAATCGATGAGCAGTGGTAGGGTAGCCATTCCCGCCTTGTTCTACGGGAAGGGTAAGGTGATAAAATAGCATGGGGTTGGGTTGTTTCAGGGAATTGTGTAGCAGAACGGCAGCTCGTTCTAAAACGGCTGCTTCCCAGGTTGTATTGGTGTCTGCTACAAATCCTTGCATCTGTTGGATCATGGTAATGAGCTCTAAGCGCAGCGAAGAGGCCGCTTGCAGCTTCAATCCGGTCAGTGGTGTTCGTGAATTCCGATGATAGGTCAGGTTCATTAAGTGGGTGACCACTTGTACCTGGCGCTGATCAAGGCGCAGCGGTAAGGCAATTGATCTTTCAGGAAAGCTAACGGTATAGATTATTTCGGGTCGGTAATCGGCATGTTGCCAGGCCTCCTCATATACGGTATAGGGCCCTAATGTACTCCTCCCTTCCCACAGGGTATCTCGCATGGTATCCAGTTGTACCCAGCTTATTTCTTTGGTTAAATGGGTTAGTAAAGTAGGTAGCAACAAGCTATCTGGCACAGTAGCATCATAAGCCCGTATATGATCCGCTGCGGCCGGATGAATGGGCGGAAAACTGCCAGAAAGGTCCTCAACAAATTTCGTCCATACAGCGCCTTCGGTCTTTTTCCGCAAGCTTATCAATTCCAGTTCTGCAGAGTCTGCCTGGTACCGATAGGCCCACTGCAAGTCGAAACAACGCATTGCGATGGAGGCAAATCCAGTACTTGTGTCCACTGGCGAAATGGTAATCTCACCCTCCAGTAAAGGTCCCACATCATATATCCATGTATCTTCTCCTGAAGTTCTGTCCTGGCCAGCATAGTATAAAAACCATGGCTGTTGGTCCACCTTGCCTGATAATACAGGCGGTGTATAGGACTGACCATAAGCCCATAAACTCAGTGGAATGGATAGAAGTAATCCAATTACATTACGCATAGTCCTGCGGTTCTCGGTAGGGTCAGCGCTTTGAAGTTACAACCGAATTGTTGCATCTGGAACTAATCCCCTAATTTCCGCGCAAATTCTATACCATGCGCATAATCTCCTGGAATGTGAATGGACTGCGAGCCGTCTACCGGAAAAATCAGTTTCCGCAATTATTGCATGATTGGCAACCGGATATCTTTTGTGTGCAAGAGACCAAATCCCATCCAGATCAATTACCTGCTGCACTCCGAACACCAGCGGGCTACAATGCTTACTATTCATCAGCAGAAAAGAAAGGCTATAGCGGTGTAGCCTTATACGCAATGGCACCCCCACAAAGAATAAAGGAACATTGGGGTGAGTCGCATTATCAGCAGGAAGGTAGAATCTTGCAAGCTGACTATCCCGACTTTACACTGTACAACATATACTTCCCCAATGGCAGGGCATCTGCAGACAGGTTGGCTTATAAAATGCAGTTCTATCGCGACTTTGCCCAGCATCTGTCGCATCAACTGGAAACGCAGCCCAACATCATAATCTGTGGCGATGTAAATACCGCTCACCAAGCCATTGATCTGGCCAGACCGAAACCCAACGCAGACAAGTCTGGCTTTCTACCCCAAGAACGAGCCTGGATCGACCAATTGTTAGCACTTGGCTTTGTCGATAGCTTCCGGTATTTCTCTACTGCTCCGCACCACTATACCTACTGGGATATGATTACCCGTGCCCGGGAGCGTAATGTTGGCTGGCGGATTGACTATTTTTTCGTTTCCCAGGGGTTGCTTCCTCGATTGCAGAAGGCAAACATTCATGCTGAGGTGATGGGGTCCGACCATTGTCCTATCAGTATTGAAATAGGGATATGAAGACAGAGTACTAAAATGTTATTGACATAAGTAATTGTAAAGGAAACGATTATCACTTCGACTCGTTGTAGCCATTGAATAAAAAAGGAGAAAATTCATGTTTCAACGATGGCTAATAACGCTAGTATTATCGTTTCTATTCACTACTGGAATGGCCCAAGTACAACTGATAAGTGGTTTGGGCCAAGAACACATCCAAGACCTGGCCAAAGATCCAGCCGGTAATGTTTATGTGCTGGGCTCTTTCGAGAACAACCTTCTTATAGGTGGAGAAGAGATACAGTCGAATGGGGGATCTGATATGTTTCTGGCCAAGTACGATGACAACCTAAGCTTGCAATGGGTAAAAAGCTGGGGTGGTAAATTAGATGAAACAGCAGGCCAAATTGTAGTAACACCCACCGGTTCACTTATGATGACTGCCCATTATGAAGGGCCTTGGGTTATTGAAGGCCGTAAGTTACAAGCATTAGGTAAGCAACACGTTACCCTGTTAACATTGCAACCTTCTGGTGAAGTGATCCACGTTGCGCAGCTTCCCGGTGAGGGTACTTTCACTAGTCAAGCCTTAGCAACCAATATGGAAGGTGATCGCTTTTTAGCACTACAATATGAAGGTGTAATGCAAGTGAATGGGGTGAGATTTGCCGCCCCGTTGGGTCAGCCAGAAGTATTGCTATTGAAAGGCACCTCAAGTAAAGAGTGGGACTGGGCTCGTACCTTTACAGGAGCTGACAGAGAGGGAAACGCCCAGTTGGCCACCGATCCCAGTGGTGGTGTCTTTATTGCCCTTACTTTTTCTGACCGGCTTGATGTAGGAGATGAAAGCCTGACCGCGGACGGGAATAGCGATTTTTTTCTGGGCCACTACTCATCAGCAGGGCTGCTGAACTGGTACAACAGAAGCTGGGGTGCGGGCCATGATCGCGCGCATGCTATTACAACTGATCCCACCGGTGCAGTTTATGTAACCGGTCACTTCTCTCAACAAATCAGAATAGGAGGCTTGGAAGCTGCCAGTGCTTCTGGCAACGATATGTTTATTGCAAAGTGGAATGCAGCCGGTAAGGAAGAATGGCTACGTGTAGGTAGCGGAGGCATGGGACCCGATGCAGGTTATGCGATTTCCTGGAACGATGATATGCTGTGGGTTACCGGTAAATATGCTGAAGGCATCACCTTTGATACCTATAGCCTTGAAGGTGCAGATGATACCGAAATGTTTTTAGCTACTTACGCCTCTAATGGTGTAATGAACGGACTCATTAGGGCCGGTGGTAATGGCATGGATAAAGGAAAAGCGGTTCAACTGCTTCCCAAAGATCGGGTACTGTTGGTAGGCGTATTCGAAGGTAAAACCAACGTTGGCGGCCTACCTATTGAAAGCTCGGACGATCAAGACGCTTTTTTATGGTTATTTGACCATGAATAATAGGTTGAGGTAAATCAATTAACGCATGGCAGTGGATGAGAATGCTGTAATATTGTAGGCAAATCCAATGTCATGCGTTTTTTATTCGTGCCTTTGTTACTAAGCCTACTCATCAGTTGTCAATCAGAAAGACCGACAACTGAATCAGTGAAAGATACCACCGGAGACCAGGATAGGTTGCTCATGGCCACTTTGTACATGCAGCAATCAGCCGAGTATCGTGCCCTTTGTCGACAGACCTATCGATGGGCTACTTATGCCTTGCAAGAGCACTTACAGCGCAATCCCGAGCAACCGGCTATTGTGCTGGACCTTGACGAAACGGTATTAGATAACTCTCCCTATTCCGCCTGGCAGATTTTGCAAAAAGAGCCCTATGGAAAAGAAAGTTGGATGGAATGGACCGCCCTTGCTGCGGCAGATACCTTGCCGGGAGTTGGTCAGTTTCTACGAAAAGCAGATGCTATGGGGGTGGCGATTTTTTATGTCTCCAACAGAAGAGTAGCCGAACTCGACCCGACCCTGGCGAATCTTCGTCAGTTCAACTTACCCCAAGTTGATAGTGCAACGGTGTTGTTGCGCGATACTACCGGCAGCAAGGTGCCCAGAAGAGCCACCATAACCGATCAAGGATATGATATTGTTATGCTTTGTGGGGACAACTTAAACGACTTTGCCGCAGTTTTTGAAGATGGAAATGGTGCGGAACGCAAAGCAGCAGTTATACAACACAGTGCTAAGTGGGGCACCCGCTGGATTGTATTGCCCAATCCTACTTATGGTGCATGGGATGGCGCTATACTACAGGGGGCATATGACCTTACGGCCACACAGCAGGATAGCATACGGAAGGCAGCGCTTCGATCTTTTTAGCGCGCTTGCTGGGGTAAATATTTGGGATGGGATAAGAAACTCCGATCTGTCAAACTATGTAGAAAAGCAATCAGGTCAGCCTTCTCATTGTCGGTAAGCGAAAACCCCGTGATGAGTGGGCTCTTATTGGGGTGAGGTTGTCCGCCAGAAGCGTAATGATCTATCACGGATGCTAAGGTGGGCAAACTGCCATCATGCATATAAGGGGCTGATACTTCCACATTTCGTAAGGTTGGCACCTTAAACTTTCCAATGTCGGACTCCTTCATGGTTACACGCCTTCGACCCGGGTCATCACTGTAGTCGCTATGGAGACCATTGTGCGCAAAACCATTGTTGGTAAAATTGAAGCCGCTGTGGCATTGACTGCATTGTAATTTTTCGGACATGAACAATTGCAGGCCACGCTGTGCTGCGGGAGAAAGAGCTGAAGAATCACCTTGCACCCATCTATCGTACGGGCTATTGGCGCTAATCATGGTGCGCTCAAAGGCAGCCAAAGCACGGATAATACTGTAGCTGTCCGGCTGCCGGCCATATGCTTTTTGAAAGAGATAAAGGTAAGTGGAGTCTTCCCGAAGACGTAGGGCGGCTTGATGGATATTGAGTTGCATCTCATCTTCATTGTCAAGTGGCGCCAGTACTTGTAGTTCCAGGCTAGGGATTCCACCATCAAAGAAGAAGTGTTTGTTATAGGCAATGTTGGTCAGCGTAGGCGAATTACGAAACCCCCGCCTGCCGTGCACGCCAGCGGAGACTTTGTCTGGGTCTGAAAAGGCAAAGGGCAGTTGATGGCAATTGGCACAACTGATGGTGCTATCCAGCGACAATAGTGGCTCGTAAAACAGGCGCCTGCCTAAGTCTACCCGTTCTTGTGTCATGGCATTATCAGCCGGCACCTCGGGTTCAGGAAAATGATCAGGCAGGTTCCAGTGATAAGGTGTGGCAGTTAAAGTAGTTTCCTGGACCGATTTCTCACTTTGACATCCAGCGAATAACCAAATTATCGCCAATGCAAGTCCTTTACTCAAAGGCTGCAACAGTCTCATCCATCACTTTTGTGGCGAGCGGTAAATTATTCATCGTATGCGTGCTCAACTCCTGTCGGAAATCAATGTCGTCCAGAATTTTGGCGTAGTCAATAGTAACGGTAACGGTAGCGTTACCTTCCGGGTCTACCGAGAACTGCTGGTCGATGTCAACGGTACGAAGCAATTGATCCAGGCCTAAATGATAAAAGAAAGCCGTGCCTGCAATGCCGGTATTGGAGGTATCGCAGTCTCCTTCAAACTTCACAAAAATATAGCCGGTATTCCAGGCCCAGTGCTGATAGCGGGGGTGGGCCGGGTTGAGTGGACTATTGGCAGGAAAGGTAGTAGGATCACTGTGATTGGCCACACTATCGATACCGATATCGAAGGTAAGTCCCGTGTAATCACCTGCAGGAATGCTGTCAATGGTGTACGTAGAGGCATCTGGCGAGATGGACAAGTAGGTATTTTCAAAAGTGTAAGGTGTACTTCCCTTAGCCGTGAAGCCTGATAAATAGATATTGGCGGTATTGAATTGGTATATCTGTCCCAAATTGTTGGTGTAGTTGGTGCCGAAGGCAAATGGGCTACCATTGAATTCGTGTCTCACCTCCAAATTGAGGGTGCCACTATTGTCATTGTTCTTTTTACAGCCCCATTGCATGGTAGCAACGGCTATAAGGAGTATAATTGCGGTAATCGTTCTCATGAGCCATGTATTTGTAAGCTAAACTATTACCTATAACGTGTAAAATAGGCGATTTAGGTCACCATCGCGTAAAATAAACGGCTGACCCTATGCTGAATAAGCTTACAATCGCTGTCCCCGCACCACTTTCTGTTCCCGCTCGAAAGCACGAATGCCCTTCATTTTGAACAGGAGATAGACTTGGTCGGCACCCGGCTGGGTGCGATAGGTGATATCGTCAAAAACTATCTTGCCACGACCCCGGTCCCACTCTAAGGCTTGCAGGGTGTAGAATCCATCTCGATTGCGGGTCGCACCAAATACAAGATAAGATTTCGGTCCATCACCAAAGGAGATCGCCATCCGCTCCCCATCGATCACTTTATGCACAACACATGGAGTGCCTGCCGGTATGACTACTTCCTGCACCGTAGATCTATTGCGTACATTCAGCGTACCGTCAGTGGTCGCTTTTTCCTTAATGTCTGTGGCGGCCCGTTGCAGAATAATATCCGATGAGGTGTAAAATTGCAGGGACTCCAGTTCATCTACCGTCAATTTGTATTCCTGACGTACAGCTTGTGTAAAGGGCACTTCCGGTGCACAACCGGTTGCCAGCACGACTCCTAGCAGACAAGCAATCAAACAGCCTTTCATAGTGGATCTTTTTAGCTATCCACTACAACTTCTGTACCATTATTACGGATTAAAGCCGGGCGGTAATAATCCTCCTGCCGCTTCCTTGAGTTCGGCCGCTTCCAGTGCCTGTGCCTGTTCCAGCCCTCTATTTACGGCAATCAGAATCACATCCTCCAGGTGTTCTGCATCCCCTTCAGCGAGCAGTTCAGGTTTGATGGAGATATTACGCACCTTTCGGTCACCACTGACCTCCACGCGCACGGCACCCCCTTCTGCCTCAGCCGTGACTGATACTGTCTTTAGGTGCTCCTTAGTGGCTTCTACGCGCTCCTTGATCTCGCCTAGTTTCCCAAACATGTCGAACATACGCTATTGCTTTATCGCTGGATGAGTAAAGACTTTGTTCTGGTACCCTGTTGTCCTTGCCATTGCACAATATATTGTCCGGAAGCCCAATCTGAGGTAGACAGGGTAAGAGCGGGTTGCGCTAATGGATTAACTGCTTGCTGGTAAACCACTCGGCCCAATAGGTCCATCACACTAAGTGTTCCTGCTGGTGCATCGCCAGTCCATTGCAGGGTAACAAACTGTTGTGCGGGGTTGGGTTGCAGTTGCATATCCCATGCTGCGGCAGCAGGATCATCTATTGCGTTAGGATCCTGATCGAATACTTGAATGAAATCAAGGGCCAGGTCAGACTGATAATCATTACCGGTTCTACCTACAAAACGGAACGCCACCGTATCATCCACATAATTGGTAAGATCAATGGTAGCATTGAGCCAGTCATTCCCTTGCTCCCCGATTCTGGTAAAGGCACGTACCCATTCCCCATCATTTAAAATCTCTACATCCAGTCGGCCCATGGAGGGACCAAACATATGGTAGTAGAAGGATAACACCGGTGCATTGGTACCGGATAGATCAAAGCACGGGGAGGTCATTATCGCCTCCTGTTGATTGCAATCCCCACTGGCCTCTGTGTACAAATAGCGACCAAATATGGTGCCCGGCTCATAGTCAAATACGGGGCCGGTACCATTGGAGAAGGTGCCACCATTGTCAGTACGCCAGTCGATGTCATCTGCGGCCCCATTGGGTTCATTATACCATCCATTGCGCAAGGCGCAATTGGTCGCACCACAGTCAGGGTCTATGTTACAATTCGGAAAGGTGGCAAAGTCTTCCGCATAGGGTAGACTAAAGATGTTACTAGGTTGCACTTCATTGACGATAGTGGTCGTGTCATCACAATTGTTGTCGTCATTAGGCTGCTCTACCCAAGCCGTTAGCACCTCGGTTCCACCGGTACCATAATCCATAGAACCGCTGAAGGTATGCACCCGGTTATCTAAGGCAGGAATAGAGTCAATGATTTCTGAAAAGGTCTGGCCATTGAGTCGATAACTTACGGGTACGTTAAATAACGTTTGCTTGCTGTTATTGGATACCCGAACCGTCAATACCGGGTCATCGCAAGAGGGAATAGAACCCGGTTGTGGACTTAGAATGGCATCCATAGTAGCGTTATCCGGCTGAATACAATTGAACTTTAAGTCAGGGTCTACCGGAATAGCGATCGCACGTTCACTCCTTATGCCGCCTTGCTTCCATGCCGCGATACTATACCAGGTTTGCTCTGCCGGGCGGTTGATACGAGCTATGGTAGTCGTCACGGTATCGACAGGTTCCATGTACTTGGCACCGAGTTGATACAAAATGTAGGCATCGGCAGCCGGTACAGTATCCCAGGACAGAACGAAACTGTCGCAGCAGGCGGAGTCTACTTTAAGGTTTAGGGGTGTACGCAGGATAGAAAAGGTTGTATCACTTTCGTCCTGTGCATTACCCATTGTTATACGGACCTTGGCATGACTGGCCGTATCCGGTACCACCCAGGTAGCACTGCGGCTAAAACCCAATGCCGTGGTGATCGGACTCCAACTGAGGCCGTTATCAAGTGAATATTCCAGTACAAAATTAGTCGTGTCGCCCAAGGCATCCCATCGGATCAATTCTGCGGTTCCGGGATTGAAGCCTTCTCCGCCAATGGGATAGGTAAGGTCAACTGTTGGGTAGTAGTAGCTATACACAATGTAGAACGGTTGTGGTCCTTGTGGTACGGCTTTCCCCTTCACCGTTAGTGTGTATGTGCCGGCAGATGGTTGGAAGAGCTCTACTTGTTCTACATTGTTGAGGGAGTCGATACCCGGTTTTGCGGGCGCATTAAGGCTATCTGGATTTGGGAACGGATTTAGCACATAAGGTAAATGCAATTGCTGATTGGGATCAGTAACCGTGAAGTCAAGGTCATTTACCAGTGCCTTGGCTGCTCCCGCTGTCGCCTCATAGTCGTGCCAGTAGAGCATAACACGTGCCTGCACCACACCCGAAGGTATATTCAGTGAAAAGGTTAAGGAGTCGCCCTGTGCCAGTGTGTCCGCCATATACGTTTGCCCGGTTAGGGTTTCTAGGGCTTTCAAGTTGTTGATCCGACCAAAACCGAAAATGTAATCCGGTCCCGGATTACCCAGGTCTTCAGCGGTATTCATAATAACCGCTTTCATCAGAGCAGAGGGAGGCGTGTGTCCATTCAGGTCTTCATAAGCATGGTAAAGTTGTGCCAGGGAGCCTGATACACCCGGGCAGGCCATGGAAGTACCCGTAAATTCAGCATAGTTGTTGAAGGGCAAGGTAGATAATACATCTGTGCCCTGTGCACTAATATCTGGTTTTATCCGACCGTCATGTGCCGGGCCTCTGGAGCTGCTGTTGGCGATGGCATCGTTGCGGTTCAGGTTAGCGACAGCGATCACATTTTTACCCACCTTGTGGCCACCGGTCACATTGCCCCACTGATTGCCGGCACCGTACCCACAATCTTGGCCATTTGAGTTTCCGGCAGAGAATACATGGATCAACTCCGGCAACATCCTGGTCTCCATATCGTGATCGCGAGCAGTAGTGGAATAGCCACGATTACAGCCATTCGAGTAGGAGGTGGATGTGATACGGATGCCATATTCGCTGTAGTGAGGAACGATACTGTCATTCATTGGATCATACTCATACACATACAGCTCAGCACCGGCTGCCATACCCCTTGCTCTCGGGTTGAGGTTGCCCGCCCCCATGATAGTACCAGCTACGTGGTCACCATGGTTTTCGTTGGGATTGAAATCATCTGAGAATTGCTTCGGTACCCGGCCCTCGTAGTCAATGTGTGGCCCAATACCCCCATCATCCTGCATTTGCACTTTAATGCCGGAGCCATCATACTGCAATCCGCCTTGATAATCGGTATGAATCGCATTGGTACGGTGCAACGTCCGTCCCACATGGTTTTCCGGTTCGCCTGGTTCATCTATCAGTTCAATGTACTGCACGTAAGGGCGATTGGCGAGGTCTTTTAACCGTTCCGGAGTCGTTTGTACTATCCAAACCCGATTCAGCGTATGTTGGCGCTCAACAGTAAATCGCTGATCCCGAAGGTCTTGCTTGATTGTAATTGGCTCCTGGTCGGGAAAAACGGTTACTTGTAGGCGGATAGCATCCTTTTTTGTAAGCGCATAGTCCGGATAGGGCAGCGTAGCTGTGGTAGGATCCAGCTTTAGGGTAGCCGGTATAGCATAGAGTCCATTCACCTTTTCATGCTGCTCCAACAGCATGGCCTGTCCCGCAGGCACGTGGACGTAGTAGCTTTTGCGAGGCACATAATCCAGGAATCGCATACCAGCATCTTCCAACGCTTGCCTTTCTTCCTGTGTCAACCACTCGGATAGGTGCAGCAAGCCATATTGACCCGATTGCCAGGTAGCAGCGGTGGAAATTGGTTCGTAATGAATATCGTTTGTGGTACTCTTGAGTTGGGTTGTGGGTTGGGCAAAGGTGGCGCTGACGGTGAGCCAGGAAGCCACCATCAAAAGTACATTTCTCAACATGAATTCAATTTATTTGGCGCCTAAAATACGTGAAAACTATCGCTTAAGCGAATCTGCCTACAGTTGCTCAAAGAAAGTGTTGAACCAATTGTCCCCGAAATGAAAGTGTAGCTGAATGGCGGAAAAGCAAGTGATGTCGGGTCTTTCGCCTTCATACAAATCGCTGATCGTCATTTTGTAAGTGCCGGGTGGCAGGTCCACCTCATAGCTGCTGGTTACGATATCAGAAAAGGTGAGTGTCTTACGAAATGGCCCATTGATCTGTTCCATATCGAATTGCTTCACTCGGTTGTAACGCTTGTAGGACGCATCATCTGCGTGCAAGCCTGTATAAAACTTTATTTCATCCACCGGCTGCTTTGTGGTGAAAGTGAGTGACTCGCCCCGACCTTGCCGGTCAGATTGCACACACCAGCCAGATTTGACACCGAAATGACCTTCTACTTGCATACCACCTACTTCCACACTATCCTGGGCGACATCAAACGCCAGATAAGGATGATATCCCTCCTGGTAGGTCAATACGGGTTCTCCTGCGACATCACAATCATTACTAAATAGGGGATCCAACTTCTCTCGCGTATCGAGCACCTGATCCAGTGGTGCAGCATCAATGGTCAGCTTGCCGCCCAGGCCATGCTCCCAGTCAGGCACCCATTTCACGGTAGTGCGCTGTGCCGAGGCTTCAACGCATTGCTTAGCCACGCTATGCTGCGGATTCCACCAATTGCTGGCCGTAACCTGTGATAGGGCCGTTGGAAAAAAGAGCTTTTCCGGCAAAGCATCACCCGCATAGCAGCCACAATTTGTGCCCCGGTAGGTGTAGAACGCCACCTTTTCACTCTTCTCAGGCTCGTGATTTTGCAGTACCATTACCTGCTTATCCGTATCGTAGGAGTAAGTATCGCCAGAAAAATAGTAAGGGAAAGCCATAGCTGCATCCAGGGCATTGCGTACAAGGTAGACCTGACCCAGGGGGCCTTTCCAGTTGCTACCGGTGCCCAAATGAAACGGAGTGTAATATCGGTCTTTTTGGGCCTGCTGATAGTAGGCGGGTACAGCATGATTAATGCGTACCGTGGATAGGCCGGGTTGCTTAAATTGCAGATCAACATGGATAAAGGCATCCATCGCCAACACCTCCTGGTTGCGCTCCCGATCTTTGATCCAGCGGAACTCAAGTACAACCTTTCCCACCTTGATTTCCTGGTCATTCTGCCACACCCGAATATTCATATTCAACTTGTCCAGGTTGCGCTTATTGATGATTCTGCGTATGAAGTTGCGATTGGCAAATTGTGCACGTAAATCTTCTTTAATCTGCACCTCATCCTGTTCCAAATTAAGGATATCAGGCATCAACTCAGCCAGGTTATTAAGGATATTTGACCGGTTAACTTTGTCAAACTCGGAAAAGAAAAAATAGATAGGAATCTCAATGGGGGTGTATACCGGTGAGCCCGAGGTGTTGTTGAATTGATAGAGATACTGGAAGCTGGATAAGGGCACCTTATTGTACTCATCGATCCACATGTCCTCAAATCCACGGAAGTAAATGATGCTTTTTTCAAGTGCGATGGCATCTGCATTCTCTGACGGGTAGGGGATACCCGGAGCGGCTGTTACCCCTACTTTATAGCCATTTTGTTGTGCCCATACGGCAGTAAGGCTGCCGAGAAAGAAGGTGAATAGAATAGACCAACGGATCATACAATACATGGGTTTGACGGTGAAGATACTTGAATTATTGGGCCTGACTACAGACAATGAGTGTTGATCAATCGATCTACCAGTGTGTCTTGCTGGATGGCATAGGCAGGCCACTTAGACTGTAGCAAATCCTGTGCCGTTTGCCAATCCTGGCAGGCACTATCTACCTTACCGGTGGCATGGTAAATCAAACCTCTGTACTTGTAGGCATAAGGATTATCGGCCTGTTGTTGCATAGCGGTTTGTATCATTTTCAACCCCTCGGTGGTATCCCCCATTAAATAATGGGCATAGCCCAGGTTGTTCTTTGCAATAGCATCCGAGTCATCGATCTTAAGTGCTTTTTCAAAGTCCTCCGCTGCTTTTTCAGGTTTGCCCATCTGCAGGTAGGTGTAGCCTCTGTTACGAAATACGATGGGAGCCAAAGCCCCTTCATCAATGAGCTTGTTAGACTCATACAAGGCATTCTCAAACTTGCCCTGCTGAATGTAAGTGACAATGCGTTGATGTTTGGCCAAGGTGAAGCCCGGGTCTATTTCCAGGGCCTTGTTCAGGGCGCGTATGGCTTCCGGGTATTCACCAATGGCGAGTCGAATGCTACTCAGGAAATAAAAGGCATCCACATAGAATTTATCTAAGGCAATGGCACGTTCAGCGTCAGCGGTAGCCTCCTCCATCTGTCCCATCGCGTAGTAGATTTCGCCCCGTGTGATGTAGTATTTTGCATTGTCGTCTTCCAGTTGGATGGCACGCTCAGCATCCTGCAGCGCCTTTTCATATTGTAACAATCGCTGTCGGGCAAAAGCACGGTTGTTGTAAGCCGCTGCAAGCTCATCACCATCTTCGGCTATCACTTGTGTGAAAATAGAGTCTGCCTGCGCGTAGGCTTCTTGCCGTAGCGCTGTCACCCCTGCTTCAAAGGTCTCCCCGGGGCCACTCCCGCAGGCTGAAAAAAGGATTGCAGCTATACACCAAACATACCGCATCAGGCCAATCTTTCGAATAGAGGGATGAATTGGGTGGCCACACCGATATTACTCACCTTTATCTTTCCCATCATTACCGCCATAGTCGGATTGGCCCGACCCAATTCGGTGTCGGCATAGGTGCTGGCCTTGGTACGGATTACGCAGTCGGGCGTACCAGTCAGTTCCTCTATCACCTGGCAGTCGCCCTGGTTGATCGTTACGGTGAATTCGCCTCCGCCATCGCCCTCTAGTATCAAATGGACGATCGCTCGGAAGTCGCCCGCTTTATCCTTCTTGAATCGCTCGGGCAGGCTTAGTACGATCTCTCTTGCAGTGGATTCACTCATTACTGTTGGCTTTGTGGGCAAAGATAACAACTCAAGCCCTCGGAATGTGCAGCAAAAAATGAGGGCAAATGCTAAAATAATTAGTTATTATTGCTCATAAAGTTAGCAGACATGAAGGCAAAACCACCAAAAGGCCGGGGCGCTACCCGACAAGCCATTAATCCTTTTCATAAGCAGCATATCGAAGTGGTACACGAAGAAGGCATTGATGAGCCGGTCGAAGAAGCTTCTGCCACCCAAGTGATAGCCACCCATCCTAAAACCATCCTCAATCGGGTCGATAGTCCGGATATCGGGCATAGCTACTCACTGAATCCCTATCAGGGGTGTGAGCATGGTTGCATCTACTGCTATGCACGTAATTCGCATGCGTATTGGGGTTTCAATGCAGGGCTGGATTTTGAGCAGAAGATTATGGTGAAAGAGAATGCCCCTGAGCTATTGGTAAAAGCGTGGCAACAGCCCAACTGGGAGGTGTTACCCATTATGCTGGCTGGCAATACGGATGTCTATCAGCCTCTGGAGCGCAAGTATCAACTTACCCGGCAGTTACTACAGAAAATGCTGGACTATCGTCATCCGGTAGGGGTCATCACTAAGAATGCGTTGATGCTGCGAGACAAAGATATATTGGCTCAGTTGGCAGCGCACAGACTTGTCCATGTAGCAGTATCTATCACGTCCATGCAGGAGGAAGTAAGGCGGGCAATGGAACCCCGTACGGCCACTTTGGCGCAACGATGGCGAGTGGTGGAATCGCTGAGCGCTTTAGGAATTCCGGTACGGGTAATGATCGCACCTGTGATACCCGGTTTGACTGCACACGAACTACCCCAACTGGTGGAACGTGCCGCTGAAGCCGGTGCACAGGCGGTTTCCTATTTGGTAGTGCGGCTCAATGGAGCAGTAGGTCCCCTGTTTACCGACTGGTTGAAAGCACATTGGCCGCATAAAGCCTCAAAAATTTTGCGTCAGATAGCCGACCTGCATGGCGGGCAATTAAATGATAGTCGTTTTGGCATACGGATGAAAGGAGAGGGGCCATATAGTGACATGATACAACAGTTGTTTAAGCGTGCACAAAAACAATTCTTCCCCGTAAATGCATTGCCGGAATACAATTGTACACAGTTTATAAGACCGCACGGCAGACAAGGCGTTCTATTTTGAAGAATAGCATTTTTGTACGATAAATGAAGCCACTTATCGTATTTCTAACGTTTTTTACAATTTTTATGGTTTATGATAAACTATCCTGTCAACACATTTGTACCTTTGTGTAGGAATAAAAAATATACAAATGGATCACAAGATTTCAATTGAATTATCCGTATCGGATTTGAGAGAGATGATTACCAATGTTCGCAACATGGATGATGCAGCATTGAATGGATTGTTGGGGCTGCTGTCCACCTCAGGTAAGCCGGCAGCGGCAGCACCAGTGGCGGCCAAGCAGACGGAAAAGCCTAAAGTAACGATCCGGGAGAGCTCCAATTACTACCCACTATTCAAATACTTGCGTGACAGTAAGAAGGATGAAATGGTAATGACCTTCAATCAAATTGCCAAAGTATTGGGCATGAAGGAATTGCCAAAATCAGCTTATAAGTTTAAGTCATGGTGGGGCAACAATATGAAAAAGCGCACCGGACAAAGTAAATCCTGGTTAGATGCCGGCTATCAGGCCATGGCCGCTGACCTGGAGAAGAAGACCGTGAAGTTCAGAAAGTATTAATTAGCTGACCAACGGTTAGCAAGCCTCACCAAGCGGTGGGGCTTTTTTAATTCATATACTTGCGTACACGGTCCAGCATTTCATGAGCTGGTATCTTTCGTTTGGCGTAGGTATGCATCACCTGGATCAACTCCTTGGCTAGTTCCGGCCGTATTCCAAGTCGTATGGCAACACCCAGTACCATGTCCTCCTCTTCGCTGGATATTTGATGATCAATTTTCATGAGAAATAGCAAGTTGTACAATATCGTCATCCGGTCAACCTCTCGTGTTGGTGGGTCCAGGGGATATTGCTCTGGCTGGTATTGAATCAATTCTACCTCCCCGCTGGTAAGCCCCAGCCGTTTTGCTGTATCGAAGATGAATTGCACTTCCTGGTCTGTCAATTTACCATCAATGCGCGCTAGCTTGAAGAGTAAGGCAATTATAGTCTTCCGTGGAAGCGTGTCAGATATTCTACTCATGCTGTCCCTTTTAGCGACTCCTTCCCGACCAGAATCTGGAAGTATAACTTGAAATCACCCATTAATGACCACAGCGGATACTGAAAGGTGGCCGGTTTGTTTCGCTCTATAAAGAAATGACCTAACCATGCCATGAAATAAGGAGTGATTATAGCAGCAGGAATATACCAAAGATTGCCGGTGAGTGCAATGGCCACCAGGAAAGCAAAGAAAAAGGTAGTGCCGATGAAATGTAGCACGCGAGTACCGGTCTTGGCGTGTTCACTGAGATAAAACGGGTAAAACTCAGCAAAGCTTTGGTAGCGTTTTGTTTCCATAAGCAAAAGGGTTTCAGTTAAGGTAGAGTCAGCGAAGTAAGGTAACATTACCTTGCCGTTTCACTACACGACCATCATACAATATTGCTGTAAAGCGCCAGATATACACACCCACGGGCGCGGGGGCTTCATCCATACGACCATCCCAAGTGGCACGCCAATCCTCACTGAAAAAGATGCGTTGGCCCCATCGGTTGAATAGCTCGAGTGTACCTTCCTGTATACCTTCTCCATGTCCTATGCCAAAGTAGTCATTCACACCATCTCCATTCGGTGAAAAACCGGTAGGGAAATGAATGTGGATGTTGGGAATAACAGCTACAAAGGTGCTGTCTTGGTCTGCACAACCGTGCTCCGTTGTTACTTGTAGCACAAACCACATGCTGTCAACAGGGGCTGCCAAAGGATTAGCGATCGCTGGGTTATCGAGAAATTGAGCCGGTGACCACAAGT
Organism: uncultured Bacteroidota bacterium; assembly: GCA_913062655.1. Taxonomy (GTDB): domain Bacteria; phylum Bacteroidota; class Bacteroidia; order Chitinophagales; family S012-47; genus CAJXXO01. Next base: position 17,404 of record CAJXXO010000017.1, read on the forward strand.
ATTGCCCACCGCCTGCACCTTGCAGGGTTACGGTGCCCCCCTCCGGAATGGTATGGTTGGGTCCTGCATCAGCTATGGCGGGTGGATGCAAGGCCACACGAACGGTTTCTGCACTAGGGCACCCTTCAGTGTCCCACTTTATTACGGTGTACAGGGTGGTTGCTGCAGGATTGGCCACGGGGCGACTTGATGCTGTATCAGACAATCCGGTAGATGGTTGCCAGCTAAACCGGGTACCATTTGCAACAAACAGTTCCACAGATGCACCCGGGCAAATGGCGGTGTCCGGGCCCGCATGGGGAGGCAAAGGTTGGTGCGACCAGATGGTAAAGCTGGTATCCTGTACGCAGCCATTGGCATCAGTAGCACGGATGGTGTACGTAACCGTATCAGTGGGAGAGGCGAGCACTGAAGTGCCCGTGGTAGAAGATAGTCCGGTGGCGGGGGACCATTGGTAGCTGGCAGCACCACTTACGGTAAGTGCTATGGTATCTCCGGTGCAGATCAGCGTATCACCAGGTACTTGCAGGCCCGGCAAGGAAGCTAAGGCCACCCATACAGAATCACGACTTGTACAGCCATTGGCATCGGTACCCGTTACCCACCACCATTGCGATTGTGTAGGGCTCGCAACAGGGGATGGACAAGCGGTACAGCTTAGTCCCTGGGCAGGAGACCAGTCGTAGCTTACTGCTCCACTGGCCGATAAGGTTACCGGCTCACCCTGACATACCTGCGTATCAGGGGCTGCGAGCACCACGGGAGCCGGCCACACCTCTACCCATACACTATCCATGCTCGTACAGCCACGGGCGTTGGTGGCCGTGGCAACAAACCATTGATCCTGAATCGGCCACGCTTTAGGTTGCAGGCAGGTGTCACAGTCGATGAAAGGAGCCGGTGTCCATTGCAAGGAAACGGCTGTATTGGCTGACAATTGAGCGGTATCGCCCAGGCAAATGCCCGGGGTAGCGCCTACACTTAAGGCAGGAGCCGGTTGGGCTACTACCATAAAGCTGGTATCTGATTGACAGCCGCCTGCGCTTGTACCTGTTACGGCAAAAAGCTGATCATTTTGTAGTAGCACAGAGGGATTGGGACAGGTATTGCAGCTTAATCCTTGTCCAGCCGTCCACTGGTAAGCTGCGGCACCTGAGACTTGCAAACTGACGAGTGATCCGGTACAAACAGTATCTGGCGCCACTACATTCAATTGAGGGGGCGGGGTGACCGATAGCGTTTTATCGATAGGGGGGAGGATACAACCGTTACTATCCGTTCCTTGCAGGGTATAGGTGGTCGACTGGGTAGGGTAGAGCCATGGGTCGGGGCATTGTACACAACTGATAGCCTGGTTAGGTTGCCACTGCCATTGTGTAAGCCCCTGTACTTGCCATTGAGCCGTGTCGCCCGGACAGATAGCTGTATCACCAACGATCGATGTGGCACCTAGCCCGGCTACGGTGACACGAACTGTATCAACAGAATTGCAACCGATCGGATTGAAAGC
>CAJXXO010000018.1 GCA_913062655.1 uncultured Bacteroidota bacterium
TTTAGGATGTTCTTCGTCAGATCAAGTAGAAATCTTTGTAGATACAATCCCTACCGTTACGCTGGATGGCTTATCTGCTACCTATTGTATCAATGATGAATGTGATACTTTGATGGGTATGCCCGCAGGTGGTGTCTATGCAGGTAATGGTGTTGTCGTCCTGGATCCAGGAGCCGGTGGCGGTGGCGGACCGACATGTACTCCGGCACCTGCACCTTTGACTACTACATTCAGTAGTAATAATCAGTTTGCTGGTAACATGTTTGACATTACTGCAGGAGCTGACGATATCAACATCACCGGATGGGATTGGAACCTTACAGGAGGTGTGTCCACTGTTGAAGTGTATTATAAGGCAGGTACTTATCAAGGATTTGAGACCAACGCTGGTGCCTGGACATTACTAGGAACCGCATCGGTTACACCAGCAGGTACTAATAATCCTACCAATGTGCCTATTGGTGGATTAACGATCCCTGCTGGCCAGACCTATGGTATTTACTTTAACCTAGCTACTTACCCATCAGGTACGGTAAGGTACACCAATGGAAATATCACGGTTAGTAATGGTGATTTAACCATCAATGCTGGTGTAGGTAGAGGTAACCCCGCATTCTCAGGTAGTGTGTTTAGTCCGCGTCACTGGAATGGTAGCGTATACTACGAGGTATGCCAGGGTAATGCTGTACCTGACTTCCCAGTTACAGTAACCCAGTGTTTGGATGAATACAATGAGACAGAGTCTAATCAGAATCCGTCTTTGAATATGAATTTCACATTCACTGGTGCTCCGGCTCCTACCGCTGACGGTGAACTAATTATTACTGCTTTAGGTGACCTTGGCTTTAGTTCTGAGTTCTACACCATATTTGATGAGAATGGTAATAATATTGGTCAAGCCGGTCCTTATGGTTCAGACTGTCAAACAGGTAGTACCACTATAGCTGTTACACAAGCTCAATTAAGTAATTGGGCTGCTGATGGTGTCATTTCCTTCCAGGCGGTAGGTACCTCTGCTGTACAGTTCTTCTGTTCTGGCGACTTCTTTGATATGAACCTGGTGTATTGTGCGGGCGCTACACAAACTCTTGACTTTGAGTGTGACAATCAGGTGTTTGACGATACTGGATTACCAGTGCCTGTTCCACCTAGCGGTACAGGAGGTTTTGGTTCAGCTCCAACGGTACGTACAATTAACGTGTCGGGTGTTGGAGGTACTATAGGCCAAACAATCGGTACCGATGTTCAATTGGAAGGTGTTACACTGGATATTGATCACACGTGGAATAGTGACTTGGAAGTATTCTTAACGGCTCCAAATGGTTCTACAATTGAGCTTTGGACAGATGTAGGAGGAACCGGAGATGGATTTGATGTTGTAATATCCGACAACGCAACACAAAGTATTGTGGGTCAATTTGGAAGTCCAATTACGGGTACTTATACAGCGGAAGGTGGCCAATTGAATCAGATATTGGCTGGTAGTCCTGTTGATGGAAATTGGACTTTGGAGGTCTTCGATGATGCTGGTGGTGATAGTGGACAGCTGAATGAGTTCAGCCTTGACTTCCTGGCATGCGTGCCTGCTGAAAAGTTGACCTTATTCTGTCCTGACTCTGCAGGTGTTGGTGTACATGACATTACTTATACCTGGGAAGGCGATAATGGTTGTGTCAATACTGATACCGTTACGGTAGAAGTATTTGATATACCAGACGTAGTAGCCGAAGCGGATACCATGGTATGTCGCTATGAAGATGTAAATCTGAGTGCAGTGGCTTCTGGAACTGTGTCACCTTACTCTTACAATTGGTTCCCTCAGCTTGACTTTAAGTTTACTAGTGCAAGTGGAGATTCCGTAGTGGCTACACCCGACAGCACGACACAATTCACCGTGGTTGCCACTGATGCTAATGGTTGTAGCAACTTTGATACCGTTGATGTAATCATCAATCAGTTGCCTGATATCACATTGAATATTTATGCAGGTTCTGATTCTACTTGTTACAATGAGACGGTATGCATCAATGCTAATGTTGCTACCTACGAGGAGGGTGCTTTATTGCCCGAGCTGATGTACTTTAAGTTCGATCAGTCAGGGTCTAATCAGGTGCCTAATGAGGCGTCTAGTCCTGTAGGTAATAATCCAGCTAATATTTTAGGTGCATTCAACCAGACTGGTACAGGTATGGCTGGTAGCATGTTGCAGTATCCTAACCCAGGTGGTGCTAACTCTGCCTTTGAATATGTGAACACCAACTGGACAACCAATATGCCGAGCGAGTGGACTATTGGATTCTGGATGGAGAATGCTCCGAACAACTTTAACGAGTGGACATTGTTTGGTGATGCCGATGCACAAATCGTAGCTACTTTAAGCTCACCTGGTGGGTTTGGTACCAACAGAGAGGTTGATCTCCGGATCGCTGGTGTCGGATCTGTGACATTGAGTGGCTTTGGTTTCGGTGCTAACTATTTCCACTTTGTATACAGTGCTACGGACGGAACCGTTAAGGGATACCTGAATGGTAATCTTGAGACCACTGTCAATATTATATCACCAGTACCATTAACTGGTCCTGGTCCATTTAAGATTGGTGGTGCTGGTAACTTAGACGGTATGGCTGCTGGTCTGAAGCTTGATGAATTCAGGATGTACGACCACGCTTTGACAGAGCAGCAGGTGCTGTTGACTTACAACTATACACAGTTGTCTAATGAGCCAACGGGTCTGACCTATAATTGGGATCCAAACGGCAATACCATTAACTACACGGGTCAATATGGAGATAGCATCTGCATTACTCCTACCAATTCTGGTTATGTAGTGCTTGAGGTGATTGATTCATTTGGCTGTATCGGTTATGACTCTATCTACATAGATGTGAATCCAGAAATCGTTGTGGATGCTGGTATTGACATTGATCTGTGTCAAGGATCTACGGCTGTTCTCGGTGGTGCTCCTACTGCAGTAGGTGGTACTGGTAACCTGACCTATTCTTGGGCACCTGCTGAGCGTTTAGATGATCCTACTTTGGCTAATCCTACTACCAATACTATTGTATCTACCGTTTACACAGTAGAAGTAACTGATGAGTTTGGTTGTGTGGTAAGTGATAGCGTTGAGGTGATTAGTCGTGAGCGTCCATTGGCGGATGCTGGTGATGATCTCACTATATGCCAGACTGACTCAATCATGATAGGCGGATTGCCAGCGGCTACACAGGGTTCTGGTCCTTATACGTATGACTGGTCTCCAGTTGATGGATTAAGTGATCCTTCTGCAGCTAACCCAATGGCTAGTCCTGACACTACTACTATATACACACTAACAGTTACGGATGTATATGGATGCGTTGATGATAGTGTTATGAGATTAGAGGTATATCCTCTGCCTCCTGTAACTATCGATCCTGTTGCTGACCTGTGCTTGAATGATGCACCAATCACTTTGACAGCCGCATCCATGGGTGGTACATGGAGTGGTCCTGGTATCGTAGATGCTACAACTGGTTTGTTTGATCCATCTGTAGCAGGTGCAGGCACACACACGGTTCAATATGAAAACACTAGTTTCTTTGGCTGTGTAGACTCGGCTACTTACGATGTAGTAGTTAATGATTTGCCAACTGTGGATATTACATCGCCAACTGGTTTCTGCTATGACCAAGGACCAACTGTTCTTACAGCAAACGTTGTAGGTGGTACCTGGAGTGGAAATGGTATTGTCGATGCTGCTGCTGGCATATTTGATCCAGCCGTAGCTGGATTGGGTAGCCATATGATCGTGCTTGAATTCACTGATTTGAATGGTTGTACGAATACTGACTCTGCCTTATTTGTGGTAGAATTAGCACCAGATGCATCTATCGACCGTGTACCGGAGTTGTGCAGCAGTGATCCTGCTATTACCTTGACGGCAGCTACTGCAGGTGGTACTTGGAGTGGACCAGGTATTACTGACCCGGCTGCAGGTACCTTTAATCCTGGTGTAGCAGGTCCTGGTGTCCATACGGTATTCTATAGTGTAACCGGTCCTAACGGATGTGTAGCTACTGATAGTGTTGATATCACTGTAGATGGTCTGACCAACTTTGGCATTAATGCTGCTGGTCCATTCTGTGAGGAAGCTAGCTCAGTTATACTTACAGCTACGGTAGCAGGCGGTTACTGGAGCGGACCTGGTGTTGTGAATCCATTGATTGGTGAATTCAACCCAACTGTAGCGGGTGCTGGTATACATACTGTAGTATACACTATCACCAATGCAGACGGTTGTATCAGCATCGACTCTACACAAATCGTAGTCAATGCAACGCCAGATGCTACTATAAGCGCTGCTGGACCATTCTGTGCTAACGATGTGCCAGCCACATTGAGCGCAGCTACTGCTGGCGGTTCCTGGAGTGGACCTGGTATTACCAATGCTAGTGCAGGTACGTTTGATCCTGCTGTAGCTGGACCTGGTACACATACCATCACGTATGAGGTGACGGATGCAAACGGCTGCTTCGGTAGTGCCAGCACTGTTATCAAGGTGAATGAGTTGCCAGTTATATCCGGTACAGTTACTGATGTAATTTGTCCTGGTGATGCTAACGGTAAGATTGATGTTGCGGTAGAAGGTGGCGCTCCTCCATACGATTTTGCATGGAGCAATGGTGCCAACACGCTCGATATCGATGAGATTGCTGCTGGCTCTTACACCTTGACGGTTACTGATGCTAAAGGTTGTACTGAGACAGCGACATTCACTGTAGGTACACAGAGCACCGCGGTGACCATCAATGGTACAGTAACTAACGCTACTGCACCAGTATACGACAATGGTGCTATTGACATCACCGTGTCGGGTGGTACTGCACCATACTTCTTTGAATGGTCTAACGGTGAGATTACTGAGGACATCTCCGGCTTGCGTCCAGACAGTTTCCGTGTAACGGTAACAGACGCTCTAGGTTGTTCTTATGACCAGGTATTCGAAGTACAAGCTGACTTTGGTCTGACAGTTGACCTTAATGACCTGTCTCGCAACATTGAGTTGTATCCTAACCCAACTAGTGATGTTATCAATGTTAACATTGAGATGAATGGCTTGACTGAGAATCTGGAGTTGACCGTATTCGATGTGTTGGGTCGCAAGGTGTACGAGCGTGCTGATGTGATTAGCAACGTGTACAACCACGCTATCGATATGACCAATATGGCCAGCGGCCAGTACATGATCCGCTTTAAGGTGGGTGATGAGTTCGTAACCAAGAAGTTCGTACTTACCAAGTAAGAACAGCTTCTCAGCATAAAGAAAGGGCGAATCAAACGATTCGCCCTTTTTTATTTAGCTATGGGTATGTCTCGGATGAGCATCTGGTTTGTGAAATGTATACTTACTATTTCAGGGGTGCAAAGGGTGATACTATTTACAAAAGAGATTGTGGATGTACCTCTGTAAGCCTTCCGTGTTCCCATTATTTGCTGAGCTGACAGTGTGTACAGAAATGATCTGTCTACCGAAAGCCGGTAGGTATAAAAAAAGCAGGCCTATCCGACCTGCTTTTTTTTTAAATAGAACATTTTAATCCTCTACCAGGTCAATATCAAATTGAACCAGGTTAACAAAGTCTTTGATTCGTTCATTGATTTCAGCACGCTGCAACTCGATCAATTTATTTGGACCAAATTTCTCAACACAGAAGGAGGCCATCGCTGAACCATAGATGATAGCATTCTTCATGTTATCAAATGACAAATTCTGTGTTCTGGCGAGATAACCTACAAATCCACCTGCGAATGTATCTCCGGCACCAGTGGGATCAAATACATCTTCCAAGGGTAATGCCGGGGCAAAGAATACGTGATGGTCGTGGAAGAGCAATGCACCGTGTTCCCCCTTTTTGATGATGAGCGTTTTAGGACCCATATTGAAGATCTTATTAGCCGCCTTGATGAGCGAATATTCTCCTGATAATTGACGGGCTTCTTCATCATTGATAGTAAGCACATCAATATATTGCAGGACGTCCATCAAGGCTTCCCATTGGGTATCCATCCAGAAGTTCATGGTATCCATGACCACCAGCTTCTTCGAATTGTCCATTTGCTCTAATACCTTCTTCTGTATCTGCGGGGTTAGGTTGCCCAGCATCACGATATCAGCATCCTTGGCATGGTTGGGTACCACAGGATTAAAATCAGCCAGGACATTTAGCTCTGTGGCCAAGGTATCCCTTGTATTCATGTCCATGTGGTATCGACCTGACCAGAAAAAGGAGTCTTGGTTTTCCTTTCGTTCTAGTCCCGCTGTGTTAATGCCGCGTGTTTCGAGCATATTGACATAGTCTTGATCGAAGTCTCGCCCAATGACAGAAACAAGGTGGATATTCTTAGAAAAGAATGAGGCGGCCAGGCTGATATAGTTAGCCGCTCCGCCTTCAATGCGCTCGACTTTGCCGAATGGTGTCTCAATTGCATCGAAGGCTACTGTACCTATTACTAAAAGCTTCATAAATCGTCTGTTATAATTTCCGTGCAAATATTGCATTATTTAGAGCATACTCCTAAATTTGTACTCGCTTTTTGATTCCTCCATAGCTCAGTTGGTTAGAGCGGCTGACTGTTAATCAGTAGGTCCCTGGTTCGAGTCCAGGTGGGGGAGCAGACCCCAGGCGTTTTGCCTGGGGTTTTTTTATGCCAGATGTGAAATAAAAAAAAGGCGGCCTCTTCATCGGAGACCGCCTTTTTGTCCTTTTAGGGAAAGAGCGTCTAATCTACAGTCACCATAAAGGAGGGCGCTGCTTGTTTCTGTATCAATTGGTTTTGGGTGGCTTCATTGCACGATATAGTAACTATATACATGCCATCTTCCATTGTCTCATCCAATGGCAGATCAAATGAATTCCAGCCCTTCTGGGCGTTGAAAACACCGGAATAGGCTTGTTCACCATTCGCTGTTGTAACTACGATCTCTGCTTGTGAGGCAGCGGTCGTTTGCAGATCAATGTATAGCTTACTGTAATCGGGGCTAGGACTTATGTTGCTGGTGAAGTGATCTTTTAATAGGTAGTTGGCTGTGCCCATCACATCTTGCAGGTTTTCACCCCACCGGTCCAGTTGTTGGATGCGAAAATACACCAGCCCTTCAGCTTCTACTTCGTACACATCATACGAGTAGAACTTATCACCGGTTGCGGGTATCTCTTCCACTGTTGTGTAGATTAATTCGCCCGAGGCATTCGTCTCTTTCGCCATTTGAATAACAAAAGATTGCGCTTGATCTACGGCTTCCCAGTTCAAGACAACACTATTATCCTGAATGTCGACCTTCATATCAGCCGGCTCGGCCGCAAAAGAAGTGAGGGTGAATAGTGTAAGAGCTGTAAGTAAGAGTTGTTTTAGCATGTTAAGCATAGTCTTTGGGGTTTATAGTCCTTACGTACGCGAGTGTACGTAGCACACCCCAAAAGGTTGCGCCCTTTCGAAAAAAGTTAGGCTAATCTGCCAATCGGCACGAAGCGTTCAAATACTTTCTCGGTATGTGGGGCATCAGCTAATTCATCGGTAAGGTCTTGACCGGCCCAATGCTCATAATGCTTACCATTTCGCCAAAGCCGGCTTTCCGTCACATCGTAGATAATACCCTTGTATGCGATCCATATGTCATCGTGGTCCGTACCATTGCGCAAGGCGAGCTGACTTAATGTAAATGTCGGTAGGTTATCTATTTTACCCATCCCTTTTGCCATATCCATTTAGCAATTTGCACAGAGTTGGTAGCGGCACCTTTCCGCAAGTTGTCCGCCACAATCCAAAGATGGAGCCCATTTGTATGGGAGAGGTCCCTTCTCATGCGGCCTACAAATACCTCATTTTTATGCCGTGCCATGGCCGGCATTGGATACTCCAATTGATCAGGATTGTCCATTACGACAACGCCAGGGGTCTCTTGTAGTGCCTGCTGCAATAGTTTGACATCTGGCACTCTTGTGCAGTCCACATTTACGCTCTCCGAATGGCCGCCTACGGTGGGGATACGCACTGCGGTAGCACTTATGGCCAAGTTGGGTAGCCCCATAATCTTTCGGGTTTCATGCACCAGCTTGAGCTCCTCTTTAGTAAAGCCCTCCTCCAGGAAGACATCACATTGCGGTATGCAATTCAGGTCAATGGGGTAAGGGTAGGCCGGATCTGAAGCTTGTTGACCCTGGCGCTCTTCGTTCATCTGTTGTACGGCTTTGTAGCCGGTGCCTGTGACACTTTGATAGGTGGAGATGATAACCCTTTCTATGCCAAACAGTCGCTCAATAACGGGCAAGACCATGACCAGTTGTATGGTTGAACAATTGGGGTTGGCTATTATGTGTTGATCGGCAGACATGACTTCGCCATTGACTTCAGGGACCACCAGTGGAATGTCCTCTTTCATCCGAAAGGCAGAAGAGTTGTCGATTACATAGCTTCCTGCTTCAGCAAATGCCGGGGCGTGTGCTTGTGCAATAGTGCCACCGGCAGAGAATAACGTAATGTCGGGTTGTAAGGCCAAGGCGGTATCGATATTCACCACCTCCCATGCTTTGTTTTGGAAGTTGACCGTTTGCCCAACTGACCGTTCACTGGCCACAGGAATCAACCGGGTCACCGGAAAGCGTTCCTCTTCCAGCACCTTTACCATCTGCTGTCCTACCAACCCTGTAGCACCGATCACAGCTATTTTCATATCTATTGGTTGTTGTGATGTACAAAGGTAAGGGCTTGAAAGCTTAACTTTTAGGTGAAGTGAAAAGCATTAGTTTTATAGAAAGAATGCACCAAAATGCGCTATTGGCTACTTCTTTTACTCCTGCATGGCTTTGTTGTCAGCAAGGCACAGCTAACGGATGATTTTTCCGATGGGGATTTCACCAATAATCCCACCTGGACTGGTCAGGCGATGAAGTTTCAAGTGGTGAATAATGCACTACAACTGAATAATGCCCCCATTACTGATGAGGCTTACCTGGTGACACCGGCCCTGACGAGGGACAGCACCTATTGGTCTTTTTTTGTGGCGCTGGACTTCGCCCCCTCCAACAACAACAATGTTCGCTTTTACCTCAAGTCAACACAACCGGACTTGACCGGCTCCTTACGGGGCTACTTTATTCGAATTGGGGAAAATGGCAGCCAGGATGGGGTCGATCTCTACCGCCAGGATGGTACCACTACCACCAAGATAATGGATGGCTTGCCGGGCACAGCCTTTGATGATCCTGTTTTTCAGATCGAGGTAATACAAGATGCGGAAGGGGAGTGGCACGTATATGCTGACTCGGGTGCTTTGGGCAATCCGGTCCTGCAGGGCAGCGTGGTAGATACGACCTATCGACTGGGAAGTTATGTGGGGGTCTTCTGCAAACATACGACCTCAAACAATACCGCTTTTACCTTTGACGACATCGTGGTGGGGCCCTTGTTTGTCGATACGCTCCCTCCAACGATTGTTGATGTAGTAGCTACTGATGCCACTACCATAGAAGTCTTTTACGATGAAAAGGTGGACCCTGCTGCGGCTACTCTACCGGCTACTTACGCTATCGATGGCGGAATTGGAGTGCCACAATCAGCCGTGCTGGATGCCGGTGACAGCTCGCACATCACTCTTACCACAAGCACTCCCCTCACTAATGCTACTACCTATCAACTGACAGCAACTGGCGTGGCCGATCAGGAGGGCAATGTAGCAGGACAACTGGACGCCTCCTTTACCTATTACATACCCTCACCGGGGGATATTTTGATCAATGAGATCATGGCGGACCCATCACCCTCGCAAGGCTGGCCAGAAGAAGAATTTGTGGAATTGTACAATACACTTTCTGTTCCTGTTTCGTTGCAGCAATGGGCCTTCTCGGATGGCGGTACAACAGGTAATATCCCCCCCGTTACTATTCCTCCAAAAGGGTATGTATTGTTGGTGGATGAGAGCGCACTAGGCCAGTTTCCGGCCAGCTTACCACTGGTTGGCTTAGATCCCTGGCCGGCACTCAACAATGACGGGGACAACTTGGTCTTACGCGCACCGGATGGTTCGAGTATCGATGCTGTTAGCTACACCGACAATTGGTACGCTGACCCTGACAAGGAAGGTGGTGGGTGGAGCCTGGAATTGTTGGATCCTGTGAGTGACTGTCCGGGGCGCACCAACTGGCGGGCCAGCCTGGACAATACTGGTGGTACACCCGGAGCTGCCAATAGCTGGTTGGGACAGTTTGTAGATACAGCGGGGCCAACGATTATACGTTATCAGTTGACAGACCCATCAACCCTGGAGCTATTATTTGATGAGGCATTGGATACAGCTTCCGTTCAGGTAACCGATTTTCAGTTGACCCCCGGTGCCATTACCCCTACTGGCCTGACCTATCAGGGAGTGAATCAAGACGCGCTGACGCTTGCCTTTTCTGCACCACTTGACACCGGTCAACTATATACAATGACCATCACCGATGTAACAGACTGCCGGGGTAATCCGCTGGCCGCTGCCATTACCCTTTCCTTGCTGATACCCGAGCCTCTGCAGGAGGGAGACCTTGTTATCAATGAGATATTATTCAATCCGCGATCCGGAGAAGTGGACTACATCGAAATCCTCAATATCTCTGATAAGGTGGTAGCGGTAGAGGGGTTGCAGATAGATGAGTTGGACCCGGTGATGGGCGATGTATTGGATGATGCACAAGTCAGTGATACAGCGCTGATACGGCCGGGTGGGTTTGCGGCCTTTACCAGCGATCGCCAAGCGGTACTCCTTGGTTACTCTACACCTAATCCACACCGTGTAATTGATGTGTCAAGCTTCCCCAACTTTCCCAATGAGGAGGGCGCAGCACGCATTGTATCTAGAGAAGGCCGTACCTTGGACAGCATCTATTACCATGAGGATTGGCATTTTGCGCTTATAGATGATCTGAATGGAGTGTCGTTGGAGCGTATTGATCCTGAAGCAGAGAGTACGCAACAGAATAATTGGTATTCCGCCTCTTCCACGGTGGGGTATGGCACCCCTGCTTATCAAAACTCACAGTTTCGCCAGGTGGAACCTTTTGAGGGTACCATTGTCATTGAGCCCGAAACGGTATCTCCCGATGGAGATGGTTATCAGGACCAACTGGTGATTCAATACCAATTCACCGCTCCCGGCTATGTCGGTACGGTCCAGATTATGGATGCGAAAGGGCGGGTGGTGCGTTACTTGTTGCGGAGCGAATTGTTAGAGCAATCAGGTACGTTGATCTGGGATGGCATCATGGACAATGGTCGAAAGGCTGATATGGGTATTTATATTGTCTATTTCGAAGTATTCAACTTGTCTGGTGAGACAAAACGATTTAAAGAGCGGTGTGTGGTAGCTGCCCGGCCCTAGCTACCACTTCATGGCAACTTTACCCATTGTTTGGCGCTTTTCTAAGGCCGTGTGCGCTGTTGCCAATTGATCAGCCGGATACTCCGTTGTTTTCTGTTCTTGCAATAGGCCACTCTTACTGGCCTCTACCACCTCCTGCATAACCGTTTGCAGCGCCTCAGGCCGATAGTCACCCACCTTTAGCATATTGACCCCAATGATCGATTTGGAGCGCATCATGAGCTGGATAGGATGAAAAAAGCCAAATTGGAGGGCAAATCGAAGTTTGGCGAAAAGGTTGTTTTTGCCTGTCAGGCTGGCGGCTCCGTAACATACCATTCTTCCCCCGGAACTGAGCAACTTGAACCCTTGCCGGCTTACCTTGCCGCCTATCGGATCAAATACCACATCAAGTCGACCGCCTTGCAGGTCTTGCTGAATGTAATCGTAGAAGTTGGTAGTCCGGTAGTTGATAGGGTGTTGCACACCCAACTGACGGAGGTAGTCGATCTTTGCTGCTGACCCGGCTGTACCGTAGATGATACATGATTTGTGCCGTGCAATTTGCACCAATGCAGTACCTACCCCTCCGGCTGCAGCTTGTATAAGTACTTTTTCACCCGGGTGCAGTTGCGTGATATAGGTAGCGCTATACCAAGCGGTGGCGTACTGTGTCGCCAAAGCGGTAGCCCACCCTAATGACCAGGTATCGGGTATAGGTACTACGCCTCTGTGATCGGTAATGACCTCTTCGGCATAACCACCAAATCGGGTAAAGGCCAGTACTCGCTCACCCACTTTAACATGCCGCACAGCAGCGCCTACTTCAGTCACGGTCCCGACCGCTTCATATCCAATTATGGTGGGCAATGGCGGGCATTCCCGGTATTGGCCTAAGCGTGCCATAACATCGGCAAAGTTCAACCCAAAGCCTTCTACCGCAATCCGTACCTCGGAAGAGTTGATCTCACGGCTGGGTAACTCCCGAAGGTCGAATGCGCTATCAGCCGGCCCATTTTGAATAAGATAGTATCCTTTTGGCATGGCTCGAATTTACTGATTTCGGTAGTTTAGCGCTATGGCCGAGCAAGAACGTCCCGTGAAGCATACCCATCATGACGGAACCCTCCGCAGTAAGGTGCATGCTATTATTTTTGAAGCTGAGACACCGACTGGAAAGATCTTTGACGTGCTTCTGCTGATCCTGATTTTGGTAAGCGTATTGGCGGTCATGTTGGAAACGGTGAAAGAGTTTGATGTTAAATACCACGACCTATTCCTGACGATTGAATGGGTGGTTACCATCCTCTTTACCTTAGAATATGGACTGCGTATTTACAGTGTGAGAAAGCCATCAAAATACATCTTTAGCTTTTATGGTTTAGTAGACCTATTGGCCATCTTGCCCACCTACATCAGTTTGATCTTTGCCGGATCACAGTATTTGTTGACCATTAGGGCCCTGCGGTTACTACGCATCTTTCGGGTCTTTAAGTTAGCCCGATATCTGGTGGAAGGCAGGGTATTGATTCGTGCCCTTATGGCCAGTCGGCCAAAAATCATTGTGTTTCTCACTACCGTATTCTCCATTGTCATCTTTATAGGCTCCATCATGTATTTGGTAGAGGGGGAGGCCAATGAAGGGTTTACCAGCATCCCACGCTCTGTATATTGGGCCATCGTTACGATCACAACAGTTGGGTATGGCGATATAACACCGGTTACAACCCTTGGACAAATGCTCTCTGCGATGCTGATGGTATTGGGGTATGCGATCATAGCTGTGCCAACGGGTATTGTATCTGTAGAGATCGCTGCGGCCAGCCGGCAACTAAAGCAGGTGAATACGGAAGCTTGTCCTAACTGCGGAAAAGACGGCCATGATGTGGATGCGAAGCACTGTAAATTTTGCGGGGCAATCTTGTAACTTTAAGTAGTAAAAAACCCAGGCTATGCCCAAAGGAACCGATACTAGTACTTGGACTTTTGAAGATTACTTTGCTTTCCTACTTGTCTATGCCGCGGAGGCCGACTTTGTGATTAAGGAAGCAGAGCGGCAGCACATTATTGAAAAGGTGGGACAAGAGCGATTTGTTACGTTTCTGGGACACTTTAAAGACCTGAAGGACGTGGAGCGCATTGAACTGATATACGAGTTTAAGAATAAGTACTGTAAAACGCCTGAGGATAGTGACAAAGCCATGGCGGAGGTGGAGTCGGTGCTGAAAGAGGACGAGCACCTGAGCGCCACGGAGGAGCAGATATTGATTAGTATTAAGCGGATACTGAAATACGACAAGGCCTAAGCAAACCGCTCATCCAGGCTGAATTGACCGGGAAAACGGGCGGTTTTCCCACGATAGAAATCCATGATCTTGCGCATGTCTGATTCGAAATCGTCTGTAAGGTGCACAATGGCACCTACACCCGCTTCCTTTTTCGCGTAATCCAGATAACCCAGGGTAATGGGTACATTGGCCATTTTTGCGACATGGTAAAAGCCCGACTTCCATTGTGTGACTTTGCTGCGCGTACCCTCCGGAGTAATGAGTACCACCAAAGGACCTTGGTGTTGCGCAAAGAGGTCAGCCATGGCTTCCACCATACTTGGTCGCGGTTCGCCTGGATTCTTAGGCGTGCGGTCTATGCCTATGGCGCCCAGGGGCTTGAGTAGCCAGCCAAATGGAGGCCGCAGCCATTCTTTTTTGATGGTAAAGCGCACCGGCACCCGAAGCAAGCTAAAGGCTGCACGGGCATAAACAAGATCCCAGTTGGAAGTGTGGGGTACTGCGAGCATGACACTACGTTCATAGCCTTCCGGAACGGTAGGGTGAATGTGCCAACCCGATAACCACATAATGACTCTACTGATCCAGCGCCCGATCATGTCAACGCACTTTTATAGTATCGGCTACACGCCTCGCTTTTTCGCGCAGTTTTCGTAGCTCCATATTGGTAGGGCCATAGGCGAGTGCTACACCCATCCTTCGATACGGGCGGGTAGCCGGCTTGCCAAAGATGCGAAAGTCGGTTTCCGCTATATCGGAGGCTTCCAGCAGCCCTTCGTACTCGGGGTGGTCATGTTCGCTGTGTGCCAGTATGACCGCACTGGCGCCCGCTCGCAAAAGCGGTATGCCGGGAATAGGCATCCCGAGAATGGCCCGAAGGTGCAGCTCAAACTCATTGTAAGGCTGTGTCCCGGCCAGGGTAACCATACCGGTATCATGTGGTCGTGGGGAGAGCTCGGAGAAGTAAACACCATCTTTGGCAACAAAGAATTCAACGCCCCAAATGCCTGCTCCCCCTAAGGCTTCCGTAACCGCTTTTGCCATCTGATGAGCCGTACGCAGCGCATCGGAAGCAATGTCAGCCGGTTGCCAACTCTCCTGATAGTCGCCACGCTCTTGCCGATGGCCTATGGGCGGGCAAAATAGCGTAGCGCCCTCCCGCTGGGTCACCGTGAGCAAGGTTATTTCCTGGTCAAATTCGATGAAAGCTTCCACGATCACCTCTTCCTGGTCGCCCCGCCCCTTTTGCGAAGCAGCTTCCCAGGCGGCTTCAATATCGGATGCTGTTTTTATAACGGACTGTCCTTTACCAGAAGAAGACATCAACGGCTTAACAACACATGGCATACCGATAGAACCAACTGCTGTTTGCAGCTCTTCCAAATTGCTGGCGTAGGTATAGGGGGCGGTTTGTAAGCCCAGTTCGCGAGCAGCCAGGTCACGGATCGCTTTTCTATTCATGGTGAAATTAGCCGCCTTCGCACTGGGTACCACTTGTATATCCTGGCCCTCGTAGTTGTAGAGGCGCTCTGTTCGAATTGCCTCAATTTCGGGCACAATGATATCGGGGTCATGCTTTGATACGAGTTGATCCAATGCGTCACCATCCAGCATATCAATAACGGCATATTCATGTGCCACTTGCATAGCCGGAGCCCCTTCGTAGCTGTCTACCGCGATTACATATTGCCCTAGCCGTTGGGCCGCAATGACAAACTCCTTGCCGAGCTCACCACTACCAAGGAGCATGATTTTTTTCCGCATATCTTCCGATTAATAGTACTTTCACGAATGTACTGAAGCTTTTTGATTAGCACTATGGACTGGAATACCTTGTTTCTATTGGCCAATACTATTGTGATGCCTGCCTGGTTTTTATTGTGGTTGGCACCAAGTAGTACCCTTACCCAAAAACTGATATACAGCTATCTCTATCCTATGGTATTGGGGCTGGGGTATACGGTATTGTTACTACTGAGCTTTGCGAAAGCCGGCTCCTTTGATGCAGAAGCTTTTTCAACGGTAGAGGGGTTACAAGCTATGTTTAGCAGTCCCGGAGCACTTGTAGCCGGCTGGATGCACTACTTGCTTTTCGATCTTTTTGTCGGCATGTGGATCGCTCGTGATGCACTGCGGTTGTCCATGCCAAGATGGGTGGTGTTTTTGCCTTTGTTCTTTACGCTTATGGCGGGCCCATTCGGGTTGGTGTTGTACTTATTGATCCGTTGGCGATATACGCGTTCTCTTACCTATTGATGATGGGGAATTGGACCGGGTCGAAGCCGCAGGTACTCAGTAGCCTGTCAAAATGTAGTTGTGGAGTGAGTCGCTGATGTAGGGCGTAGTCTTCTGTGATGGCAAACTGGTACTCATCTATGTGTTGTAGCGTATCGATCCAGGTGGCGGGTTGGAAATCAGTCAGCACGATCGCTTCCTTGGCAGATACAACCTCACGTGCCCCCACCTTATGGCTCATGATGACGGGGGTGCCAGAGCAAATGGACTCCACAGCGGCTAACCCAAAAGGCTCATAGCGAGAGGGCAACAAAGTGTAGTCAACGGCCGCCATCAGTTCCTCGGTACGTTTGATATAACCCACATAGTGAACATTGGGCAGCTTTGTCTGCGGAGGCTCCGGTCCGGCCACTACCAGTTCAAATCGAGGGTCTTCCTGTAAGGCCGCAAACACCTCTTCCATTAAAAACCAACCCTTTCGTTTGTTTTGCGTGGAGACGAATAAAAAGGACAACTTGTCGGCAGATAGGCCAAATTGTTGCCGGTACATGGCCTTGTGCTGCTGATTATCGGCAGTGAATCGATTGGTGTTCACCGGGGGATACAGGACTTTGATCTTATGATCGTAAATCTGGTAATAATGCTGCAGCTCCCGTTTCATCATGCCGGACACAGCTAGAATGGTATCGGCTTTTCGATAAGCCTCTTGCTGCGCCTCCCGCTTTATCTTGTAAGGTAGGCCTTGTCCTTTCTTTTCCAAGGCTTGGTGCAGGCCCGGCAAAGTGCCATTGCACAGCAACACCTCAGGCCCTGCGATAGCTTGAAAGGAGAGATTCAGATCGGCTCCTATACTGTCTAATAATTTTCTTAGTCGCTTGCTTTTGGTGCCGGGGCGTATCGGTTCTGGCAAGGGGGAGGAGGGTATAGGCTGTACGGTGACATTGTCGGGGACATTGGCATATCGATCCACCTGCTCTACCAGAAGTGTAACCCGGATATCGCGGGCATAACACTGCTGAATATAATTGAAGAGTTGGGTCTCGGCACCGCTGTGCTGTGCCAACTGTGAATGGATCAGGGCCAGGTGCATGCGCTAAAGATACAACGGGCAAAAAGAAAAAAGCCACCGGCTTTGCGGTGGCTTTCAGTTATCGATTGGCCAGATTGCGTTGCTTAAAGACGCGTATGCCTTCATTTAAAAACGCAAGGTAGTCATCCACACTAGGCGTGTAACCTTGTGTGGGTACCAGTTTGTTTTCGTCATGATCAAGTAATACGTAGAATGGCTGGGCATTGGCTTCATAAACCTCCGTCTGATAGTCGCTCCATAGCTTACCTACCGTGCGTACAGTATTGCCGGTGTAGGGACTGACCTGGTATTCTTCCGGTAATTCGGTTTTGTCGTCCACATAGAGTGACACCAAAATAAACTCTTCATTGATCTTATCCCACACAGCCGGATCGGACCATACATAATCTTCCATTTTCCGGCAATTCACACAGGCCCAGCCGGTAAAGTCCACCAGCAAGGGTTTGTTGGTGCGCTTCGCCTCTACCAGACCTCGTTCCAGGTCAAAGTAGCAGTTCAGTTCGTGGGGACAATGGCCTACATTAATTACCTCCTCCGGAATAAGGTCGGCCATCAATTCGGTGTTTTCTTTCGGTTCCTCGATCCCTTGTAGGTCAGCCAGTTGGGCTTCCATCTTTTTCATCTTGTACTGAATGTTGTTGAGGCTAAACTCCTGATAGTGTTGCGGAGGGGCGATACCACTCAGCAGTTTCACCGGAGCCCCCCACATACCTGGAATCATGTATATGGCAAAGGCGAAAGAAATGATGGCAAAGAAAAGTCGGGGAATAGAGGTTTGTTCTGTAGCCGGCTCACCCGGAAAACGCAATTTCCCCAAAAGATATACGCCCAACAAAACGGCTACAATGATCCAGATAGCGATGAAAATATCTCTAGTCAGGAAGTTCCAGTGGTACGCCAGGTCGGCCACAGATAAAAATTTAAAGGCCAAGGCTACCTCCACAAATCCAAGCGTCACTTTTACAGTATTCAGCCAACCGCCAGATTTTGGCAGGCTGTTCAACCAACCGGGGAAGGCGGCAAATAAAGCAAAAGGAATGGCCAGTGCCAGCGCAAAGCCCAACAAACCCATCAACGGTGCCCAGAAGGCGCCACTCTCAGCGATCAAGACCAGCAATGAGCCGACAATGGGCATGGTGCAGGAGAAAGAGACCAGCACCAACGTGAAGGCCATGAAGAAAATACCAATGAATCCACCCTTGTCGGACATGGAGTCCGCCTTATTGATGACACTACTTGGCAAAGTAAGCTCAAAGGCGCCAAAGAAGGACAACGCAAATATGATGAAGATGACAAAGAAGGCCAGGTTGAAATACTTATTGGAGGCCATTGCATTCAAGGCACTTGGCCCAAAGGCTAACGTGATCAAAAAGCCCAATGCCAGAAAAATGAAAATGATGGAAAAGGCATAGGTCAGGGCATTGGCCAGGCCCTTTTGGCGAGAGGCGCTGCTTTTGGTGAAAAAGCTAACGGTCAATGGAATCATGGGGAATACACACGGGGTAAGCAGGGCCAGTAAACCAGATCCGATACCCGCGATTAAATAGCCCCACAGACTTTGATTCTCTTCCTCTTCTTCTATTACTTCTGCGGGCTCCTCCTCATTGGGTGCAGGGTCCATTTGCTCATCATCCCCGTCAGCGTTGTCCTCATTTTCAAAGGTGAAAGTCATACCGCCTTCCTCAGCCTCTTCCTCTTCTGGCACTGGCGTGACCGCGCGGAACGCAAACTCCGGGCCAGCGGACCCCAT